>CAYYAT010000031.1:0-11137 GCA_964469595.1 uncultured Thermomonas sp. | reverse complement strand
CGAACCGCCGCTGGTCGCCGCGCGGCGCGGCACCGCGCAGGTGGCGTTCGCGGTGCTGGCCACCACCGCGGTGCTGGTGGCGGTGTTCCTGCCGGTGGGCTTCCTGCAGGGCAATACCGGCCGCCTGTTCCGCGAGCTGGCGGTGGCGCTGGCGGCGGCGGTGGCGATTTCGGCGTTCGTCTCGCTCACCCTGACCCCGATGATGGCCAGCAAGCTGCTGCGCCCGCATACCGGGCCGCACGCGGTGCACGGCAACCGCGTCAGCGAGTGGATCAACGCCCGCTTCCAGCGCCTGTCCGCGGGCTACCGTGGCGTGCTGGCGCGCCACGTGCACAGGATCGGGCTGTTCGCGGCGCTGATGCTGGCGGCGGTGGTGGCGCTGGTGCTGTTGTTCAGGATGCTGCCCAGCGAGCTGGCCCCGACCGAGGACCGCGGCGCGTTCCAGCTGATGGTGGAAGGCCCGGAGGGCGCGGGCTTCGATTACACGGTCAAGCAGATGCAGCAGGTCGAGGCGATCCTGGCCGGCCTGACCGGCCCGGACAAACCCATCCTGCGCGCCAACCCGCGCGTGCCCGGCAGCTTCGGTGCCAGCGAGGAGATGCACACCGGGCGCGCGATCGTGTTCCTGCAGCCCTGGGACCAGCGCGACAAGAGCACGGTGGAGCTGGCTGGCGAGCTGGAGAAGAAGTTCAGCGGCCTGCCCGGCGTGCGCGTGCGCACGATGGCTGGCGGCGGCCTGGTGCGCACCCGCGGGCAGCCGTTCCAGCTGGTGCTGGGCGGGCCGGACTACAAGGAACTCGCGCAGTGGCGCGACATCATGCTGGCGAAGATGGCCGCCAACCCCGGCTTCCTCGGCCCGGATTCGGATTACAAGGAAACCCGCCCGCAGATGCGGGTGATCGTGGACAAGGCGCGCGCCGCCGACCTCGGGGTGCAGGTGGCGGCGATCGGCAACGCGCTGCAGACCATGATGGGCGGCATCCGCGCCACCACCTTCGTGGACAGCGGTGAGGAGTACGACGTGATGCTGCAGGCCGACCGCGGCGGCCGCGATTCGGTGGCCGCGCTGCAGTCGCTGCAGGTGCGCGCGCGCGACGGCAGCCTGGTGCCGCTGTCGAACCTGGTGACGCTGCGCGAGATCGCCGAGCCGGGCACGCTCAACCGCTTCAACCGCCTGCGCTCGATCACCCTGAGCGCGCGCCTGGCGCCCGGCTACCCGCTGGGCGAGGCGGTGGCCTGGGCGCAGCAGACCGCGCGCGCGGCGCTGCCCGACTACGCACAGATCGGCTGGAAGGGCGAATCGCGCGAGCTGCAGCAGTCCGGCGGCGAGGTGCTGGTGACCTTCGCGCTGGCGCTGCTGATCGTGTACCTGGCGCTGGCGGCGCAGTTCGAGAGCTTCCTGCACCCGCTGGTGATCATGCTCACGGTGCCGCTGGGCGTGCTCGGCGCGCTGATCGGCCTGTGGGTCACCGGCGGCACGGTCAACCTGTTCTCGCAGATCGGGATCGTGATGCTGGTGGGCCTGGCCGCGAAGAACGGCATCCTGATCGTGGAGTTCGCCAACCAACTGCGCGACGAGGGCCGCAGCGTCCACGACGCCATCATCGAAGCCGCCGGCGTGCGCCTGCGCCCGATCCTGATGACCTCGATCGCCACCGTGATGGGCGCGGTGCCGCTGGTGGTGTTCGGCGGCCCCGGTTCCGCCAGCCGCGCCGCGATCGGCATCGTGGTGATCTTCGGGGTGGCGTTCTCGACCCTGCTGTCGCTGTTCGTGGTACCGGCGTTCTACGCCGCGCTGGCGCGCTACACGCGCTCGCCCGAGGCGCTGGCGCGCACCCTGGAGACGCTGGAAGCGGAGACCCCGCAGGCGGGTGGCCATGCGTGATCGCGACGCCGAGCTGCGGATCTATGGCCTGAACGCGGTGCGCGCGGTGTTCGCGCGGCGGCCGCAGGCGCTGCGCAAGCTATACCTTGCGGAGGCGCGGATCCCGCAGCTGCAGCCGCTGCTGAAGTGGTGCGCGGCCCACCGCATCGGCTACCGCGTGGTGGCGGAGGCGGACCTGCACAAGCTGGCCGCCAGCGCGCACCACGAGGGCGTAGTCGCCGACGTGCTGCGCGAGGAGCCGCAGCCGCTGTCGTCCTGGCTGCGCGACCTGCCGCCCGGTCCGCAGTGCGCGCTCTGGCTGGACGGGGTTGGCAATCCGCACAACTTCGGCGCGATCCTGCGCAGCGCCGCGCACTTCGGGGTCGCCGCGCTGCTGCTGCCGAAGGCCTCGGAGCTGGCGCTCTCGGGCGCCGCCGCGCGGGTGGCCGAGGGCGGCGCCGAGGCGGTGCCGCTGGTGCGGCTGGGGCGCGAGGACAACAGCCTCGCGCAACTGCGCGGGGCCGGGTTCCGGCTGGCGGCCACCGTGGTGCGCGGCGGTGACGATCTGTTCCGCGCGCCGCTGCCGTCGCGCCTGGTGTACGTGCTGGGCGCGGAAGGCCCGGGCATGTCGCCGGCGCTGGCCGCGGCCTGCGACCTGCGGCTGTCGATTCCCGGCAGCGGCGCGGTGGAGAGCCTCAACGTGGCCGCCGCCACCGCGGTGCTGCTGGCGCAGTGGGCCGCGCGCGCGGCCTGAGTGCCCTTATCCCCCTTACTTGCCCGACTTGCCCGCCGGCGCGGCGGCCTCCGGTTTCGGTGCGCTGCCGAAGTCGCCGTCCGCATCCGCCGCCAGATAGGCGAAGGTGACGTAGGCGGCCACGTTCTGCGCCAGATCGGCCGGCGCGATTTTGTCGAGGGTGTCGTCCGGGGTGTGGTGGTAGTCGAAGTAGTCGGTGCCGTCCTGGGCCAGGCTGGCGCAGGCCATGCCGAGGGCGTAGAAAGGCGACAGGTCCGGGCCGCAGGCCTCTTCGCCGGCACTGCCGGCGGCGATGCCCAGCGGCGCCAGCGCCTGGGCGATCTGCGTCAGCGCGGCTTGCGCGTACGCGGGCACGCCGGCTTTGAAGGCGTAGATGCGCCCCGCACCGAAGTCGCTCTCCGCGCCGATCTGGTGCTGCCGCAGCTGCGCCTTGTGCGCCTCGGCATAGGCGCGCCCGCCCCACAGGCCCTGCTCCTCGTTGGCGAACGCGACCACCCGGAGGCTGCGCGCCGGGCGCTGCGCCTTCGGCAGCTGGGCGATCAGGTGGCCGGCGGCCATGGTGATGGCCACCCCGGCGCCGTCGTCGATCGCGCCGGTGCCCAGATCCCAGGAATCCAGGTGGCCGCCGATCACCACCACCTCGTCCGGCTTGCTGCATCCGGTGATCTCGCCGATCACGTTCTGCGAGGTGTATTCGCCGTCCCAGCCGCAGTCCAGCGCCAGCTGCACCCGGGTCGGGCCGAGCGCGACCAGGCGCGCCAGCTGGTCGGCGTCCGGCAGCGACAGCGCGGCCATCGGGATCGGCGTCACCCCGGGCTGGAAGCGGCTGATGCCGGTGTGCGGGTTGCGGTGCATGTCGGTGCCGGCGGAGCGCATCAGGTAGCCGATCGCGCCGGCGCGCGCGGCCGCCGACGGGCCGGCGCCGCGGATCTTCGACCCCACCTGGCCGTAGCCTTCGCCGCTGCGGCTGCGCGGCATCGGCACGTCCACGAAGGCGATCTTGCCGGCCAGCGAGCCGGGCGCGGCCTGCTGCAGGGCTTCCAGCGAATCGAAGCGCACCACCTCGCCCGCGACCGTGCCGCCGGGGCTGCCGCCCAGCGCGGTGACGTGCAGCGGTTGTGCGTGCGCGCCCAGCACCTGCGCCGATTCGCTGCGGCGCTCCCATTTCGGGAACGTCACCGGCTCGGTCCACACCCGGTCGAAGCCCAGCGCCTTGAACCGGGCCTTGGCCCATTCCACCGCGCGCGCATCGGCTTCGCTTCCGGCCAGGCGCGGGCCGACCTCGGTGGTCAGGGCTTCCACCACCTTCCAGCCGGTGTCGTCGCGCAGTGCCTGCGCCTGCAACTGTGCGGCGCGCGCGAGCGCGGCGTCGCCGATGCGGGTGGGCTGGGCGGCGTGCAGCGGGGCCGCCACCAGCAGGGCGAGGGCGGCGGCAAGGACGGTGGTGCGCATCGGCAGGCTCCGGCGACGGGAAAGTCCGGAGTCTAGGCGGCGCGCGCGCGGGCGGGCCTGTGCCGGAAGTTATTTCTTCAGCGCGTCGCGGATCTCACGCAGCAGCAGCACGTCTTCCGGCGTCGCTGGCGGCGCCTCGGGGGCCGGCGCGGGCTTGCGCTGCAGGCGGTTGATCGTCTTGATCATCAGGAAAATGGCGAAGGCGATGATGACGAACTGGATCACCGCGTTGAGGAACTCGCCATAGGCCAGCACCACCGCAGGAATTTCCTTGCCGTCCGCGCCGGTGTGCGCGGCCTGCAGGGTGATCGCCAGCCTGGAGAAATCCACCCCGCCGACCAGCAGTCCGATCGGCGGCATGATCACCTTGTCCACCAGCGCCGACACGATCTTGCCGAACGCGCCGCCGATCACCACGCCGACGGCGAGGTCGATCACGTTGCCGCGCATCGCAAATTCCCGGAACTCGCTCATCATGCCCATTGGTGCTCTCTCCCAGGGGGGGTTGGCGGCAGCTTACCCTGCCGGCGACGTGATCCGGCCTTCCAGCTGCAGCAGCCCGCCCAGGCGCGCGCGGAACGTATCGCCGGGATGCAGCGCGGCCACGCCCGCCGGGGTGCCCATGAACACCAGGTCGCCGGCGCGCAGGGCGTAGAGCTTCGACAGCTCGTGCAGGATCTCGGGCACGTCCCAGATCAGCTGGTCCAGGGTCGCGGCCTGGCGGCGTTGGCCGTTGACTTCCAGCGACAGTTCCAGCGGCGCCAGCGCGCCCACCTCGGCGGCCGGCAGCAGCGCGGAGACCGGGGCGGAATGGTCGAAGCCCTTGCCGGTATCCCACGGCAGGCCCCTGGCCTTGGCCGCCGCCTGCAGGTCGCGCCGGGTCAGGTCCAGCCCGATGCCGTAGCCGAAGACCAGCGCCGCGGCGTCTTCCACCGGCAGGAGGCCCGCCGGGGCGTCGCGGCCGAGCGCGACCACCAGCTCGACTTCGTGGTGGAGATCGGCGGTGCCCGGTGGGTAGGGCACGATGCCATCGGTGACGATGGCATCCGCCGGCTTCATGAAGAACACCGGGTTGCCGCGTTCGGCCTTCGAGGCCGGGGCGCTGGCCCCCATCTCGCGCGCATGGTCGGCGAAGTTGCGGCCCACGCAGTAGATGCGGCGCACCGGGAACTCGCCCAACGCGTGGCGGTGGCGGTCGCGGACGGGAATGCGCGGCGCGGCCGCGGCGGGGACCAGGTCCATCAGCGCGCCAGCGACGGCTTGCCCACCACCCGGTAATCGCCTTCGAGGGTGCGGCCACGCACGCGCACGGGTTTGCCCGGCCGCACCAGCGACCGCCACAGCAGGCCGCCCAGCAGCATCGCCAGGCCGACCACCAGCCCGACCGCCAGCAGCGCCAGCAGCAGGGCGACCCCGACCACGCCGAGCACGACCCGCAGCAGCGGGTGGCGCGGGCGGCGCGGGGTGCCGGATACCAGGGTGCGCAGGCGCAGGAGGGCGGAATGCTGGAAGAACGACATGGCTGGAGATCCTGGACGTGACAGGGTCATGACACAATGCCGGCAGTATCGGCAGAACCGGCGGGGCGGGTGTGAGCAGTTCGTTAAACGACGGCCTGGTGCTGGCTGCGCTGGAAACGTTGCCCCGCGATGGCTTGCTGGCCGTGGACGCGCCGCTAGACGGTGAGGCTGCGCCCTTGATCCTGCACCGTGCCGCCGACGGCGGCGTGCGCGCCTGGCTGAACGTGTGCCCGCATGCCGGGCGCCGGCTCGACTACGCGCCGGGGATGTTCCTGCGCGGCAAGGCCGGCGAGCTGGTGTGCGCGGTGCACGGGGCCAGTTTCGCCCTCGACGATGGCTGCTGCGTGGCCGGCCCCTGCCGCGGCCAGTCGCTGCGCGCGGTGGCGGTGCACTGCGCGGACGGCCAGGTGCGGCTGGGTGCGGCGCCCGCGGATCAGTAGAGCAGGTTGACCATCGCCACGATCACCCCGGTGTAGAGCAGGGTCAGCGGCCCGCCCGAACGCCACATATCGCGCACGCTGTAGCCGGCCGGCCCGGTGATCATCGACACCGACGGGTTGGAGGCGGTGATGAAGTTGTTGGAGGCCGACAGCGCGACGATCAGCGCGAACGCGGTGGGGTTGCCGTTCACCGCCAGCGCCAGGTTGATCGCCAGCGGCACCAGCACGATGGTGGCGCCGACATGGCTGATGACCATCGAGAACGCGGTGGTGAACAGGGCCAGCGCGATCTCGATCAGCCATGGCGGCATCCCCTGCGGCAGGCGCTCGATGCTGTGCCCGGCCACCCACGCCGCGGCGCCGCTGGAATCCATCGCCCAGCCCAGCGGGATCAGGCAGGCGATCAGGAACACCGTCTTCCAGCTGATCGCGGCGTAGGCCTCGTCGATCTTGAGCACCCCGGTCACCAGCATCCCGGCCACGCCCGTCATCAGCGCGATCGAGGTCGGGATGCGCGAGGACAGCGCCAGCAGCATCGACAGCCCGAAGATCGCCATCGCGATCTTGAACTTGTGCGGGCGCTGCTCATCCTTCGGATAGTCGGTCACCACCACGAAATCGCGGCTGCGCGCGGCCTCGGCGAGGTCGGTCCAGATGCTGTGCAGCACCAGCATGTCGCCGGCCTGCAGCGGCACGCTGCGCACGTCCTCGCGCAGCACCTCGCCGTCGCGGTTGATCGCCAGCAGGCTCAGCCCGAACTGCTTGCGCAGGCGCAGCTGCGACTGCGACTTGCCGATGAAGTTGGAGGTGGGCGGGATCACCGCCTCGGAAATGCCGGCGCGCGCCGGGTTGAACAGGTCGGCGAACATGCGCAGGCGCGAGGACAGGCGCAGGAAGTTCTTCTGCGCGAAATCGGCGATCTGCTCGCGCGGGCCCATCACGCCGAGCACGCTGCCCACCCAGATGCGGGTGTCCGCCGGCGGCGCCAGCCGCGATTCCTCGCCGGTGCGCAGCGCCAGCAGCAGCGGCATGTCCACCAGTGCCTCGGCGTCGCCCACGCTCATGCCCACCAGCGGACTGTCGGCGGTCACCGTGAGCTCGTGGATGTCACCCTCGATCCCGTAGGTGCGTGCGAAATAGCTCTGGGTGCGCGCCGGGGTCACCGCCTCGTCGCCGCTCTCGCGCAATACGCGCTGGCCGAAGAAGTGGAAATAGGCCAGCGAGGCGGCCAGCAGCGCCAGCCCGATCGGCAGCGGCGCGAACATCTTCAGCGGAGACAGCGCCGCCGCGCCGGAGGGCATGCTGGCATTGGCCGAGACCAGCAGGTCGTTGAGCAGGATCAGCGGCGAGTTGCCGACCATGGTCAGGCTGCCGCCCATGATGATCGCCGCCGACATCGGCATCAGCAGACGCGACAGGCTGATGCCGGTGCGCGCGGTCAGGCGCGAGGCCACCGGCAGGTACAGTGCGGTCGCCGAGGTATTGGGGATGATCGCCGAGTTCAGCCCGGCCACCGCCGAGGCCAGCAGCACCAGCCGGCGCTCGATCCCGTGCGCGCGCCGCAGCAGCCAGCCGGCCAGCCGGTTCAGCGCGCCGGTGCGGTCCAGCCCGGCGCCCAGGACCATGGTAGCCATCACATTGATCACCGCGTCCGAGGAAAACCCGCCGAACAGGTCCTCCGGCGCCACCAGCCCGGTCAGCCCCAGCACCACCAGCACCACCAGCGAGACCGCGTCGGCGCGGATGCGCTCGAACAGGAACATCGCCATCGCGAACGCCACCAGCCCCAGCACCCAGAGCATGTCGTTGGTGAGGACGAGGGTGGTATCCATTCCGGGGCGGCGGGCGCGGGCGTTGGCGGCGGGGGTGCAGGCAGGGTAGCGCGTTTTGCGCGCGCGTCAGCCCGCGCCGGCGGTTGCGACGCGGTCGTACAGCAGGTCCCAGACGCCGTGGCCCAGGCGCAGGCCGCGCGCCTCGAAGTGGGTCTGCGGCCGCCAGTCCGGACGCGGCACGTGGCCGCGCGGGCCGGCGCGGTTGATCAGCCCGGGCGTCGAATCCAGCACGTCCCACATCTGCTCGGCATAGTCCTGCCAGTCGGTCGCCAGGTGCAGGCGGCCGCCCGGCGCCAGTTTGCGCGCCAGCAGTGCGGCGAAGGCGGGGTTCACCAGCCGCCGTTTGTGGTGGCGCTTCTTGTGCCAGGGATCGGGGAAATAGATGCGCGCCTCGTCCAGCGCCGCGTCCGCGATTTCGTGTTCGAGCACTTCCACCGCATCGTGGTGATAGACGCGGACATTGCAGGCGCCGTCTGCGGCCAGCGCGTTGAGCAGGCGCCCGACCCCCGGGGCGTGCACTTCGATGCCGATGTGGTCGCGCGCCGGGTCGCGCGCCGCCGAGTAGCGCAGCGCCTCGCCGTTGCCGAAACCGATCTCGAGGATGCGTGGCGCGCGGCGGCCGAAGGCGGCGTCGAAATCGCGCGGCGCGCCGGTGTAATCGAGACCGAAACGCGGCCACAGCGCGTCGAAGGCGCGCTGCTGGGCCTCGGTGAAACGGCCCTGGCGAAGCACGAAGCTGCGCACCTTGCGTTGGCCTTCGGTGGCGGTGAAGGGCTTGGGTGGCGCTTTCGCGCCCTGGCTGGAGTAGGGGTCGGTCAAGGCGTTGGCTCCCGTGGGTGCGCGTGGCAGGCCGCCATTGTCGCCGCTCGCGGGGCGGCGTGATGCGGTGCAGCGTGAGAGCGTTATGATTCCATGAAACCATCGCCGCCATTCGCCGCCATTCGCCGGCGTACGGCTTGCGGCAGGCCCCGGTGGGCCGCCGACGTTTTGCGCGATATCCACACCCATGCACGCGAGGATGCCCATGAAACGCTCTTTCCGCAGGACCCTGCTCACCGCCGCGCTGGCCCTGGTCGCGCTGCCCGCCTTCGCCCAGAGCGCGCCGAAGTCGCCGTTCTCGCAGACCATCTTCTTCGGTGACAGCCTCACCGACGGCGGCTACTTCCGGCCGATGCTGATCAACATGGTCGGCCCCAACGGCGCGCTGATCGGCCAGTTCACCACCAACCCCGGCTATATCTGGGCCGACTACCTGTCCAGCTACTACGGCGGCAATTCCAAGCCGGCCTGGACCGGCAACACCACCCTGACCCCGACCCCGGGCAGCGGCACCAATTGGGCGGTCGGCGGCGCGCGGGTGAAGATCGACAGCGTCGGCGGGCTGGGCTACACCCCCTCGCTGGTCAGCCAGTACAACGCCTACCTGGCGGCCGGGAACAAGGTGGATCCGAACGCGCTGTATGCGGTCTGGGGCGGCGCCAACGACATCTTCGCGGCCACCACGGCGTACCAGAACGCCTATATCAGCACCCTGATGGGCGGCGGCAACGCCACCCAGGCGGCGGCGGCCGGCAGTGCCGCCGCGCAGGCGATCATCGGCACCGCGGTCGCCGACCAGGTCACCCTGATCGGCGCGATGACCAGCGCCGGCGCCCGCTACATCCTGGTGCCGACGATCCCGGACATCGGCCTGACCCCGGATGCGGCCGCCGGCGGCGCCCAGGGCATCGCGCTCGGCACCGCCCTGTCCACCGCCTACAACGGCGGGCTGTACGGCGGCCTGGCCACCGCCGGCCTGCACGTGATCCCGGTGGACACCTTCCACTTCCTGCAGGAAGTGGTGGCCAATCCGAACGCCTTCGGCCTGACCAACGTCACCAGCGCGGCCTGCCAGCCGCAGCCGCTGCCGGCAGGCAGCTCCTCGCTGTTCTGCAGCCCCACATCGACCGTGCCGAACGGCGCCAACACCTACCTGTTCGCCGACGGCGTGCATCCGACCTCGGCGGCGCACCAGGCGCTGGGGGATCTTGCGATCGCGATGATCGACGGCCCGCGTAGCATCGCGGTGCTGCCGCATTCGGCCGGCATGGTCGGGCGCGCGCGCGCGGTGGGCGTGGACAGCGCGGTCGCCGGCATGGCGATGCAGGAAGGCGACGGCATGCGCTGGTGGGCCGACATCCGCGGCGACCAGCAGCGCTTCGTCAACTCTGAAGGCTTCGACGGGTTCGGCGGCACCGGGTCGTTCGGCGTGGGCTGGCGCAGCGGCCACCTGCTGTACGGCGCGTTCGCCGGCTACGGCCGCCAGCGCCTCGACTTCGGTTTCGACCGCGGCAGCTTCCGTCAGACCGATGCCAGCGTCGGCGGCTTCGTCGGCTGGGCCAGCGACGGCCTGTGGGTCAACGGCCAGGCCAGCTGGACCAAGCTGGGCTACAAGGTGGACCGCCAGGTCAACCTCGGTCAGGCCGTGCGCATCCACCACGGCTCCCCGGACGGCACCAACCTGAGCGTGGGCGCCAGCGCCGGCTGGACCTTCAAGCACGGCAAGTGGGAGCACGGGCCGGTGGTGTCGCTGCTGTCGCAGACCATCCGCGTGGATGGCTACGCCGAGGACAGCACCCAGTCCAGCGCGCTCGCCTACATGAAGCAGAAGGGCGATTCGCTGATCGGCAGCGCCGGCTGGCAGGCCAGCTATGCCATCAACGACCACGTGCAGCCGTTCGTGCGACTGACCGGCGACCACGAGTACAAGAAGCCGGCCGACCAGGTGTGGGCGCAGTCGCTGTCGCTGTCCGGCTCGCTGCCGTACGCGGTGCCGGGGCTGGCCTTCGACCGCACCTACGGCACCTTCACCGTCGGCCTGCGCAACAAGCTCGGCGGGCTGGACCTGACCACCGGCGCCAACGTCACCGTGGGCCAGACCGGCGGCAGCAACGCCAGCTTCTACGTGACGCTGGGCGGCTCGTTCTGATCGCCGCGGGCGCGGCCGGGCGTGCACGCGTTGCATCCCGGCCGGGCGCCGGCATAGACTTGCCGCCCGCGCGGGTGTAGTTCAATGGTAGAACTGCAGCTTCCCAAGCTGCTAACGTGGGTTCGATTCCCATCACCCGCTCCAGTTCCACGCAGTCTCTGCGGCATTTCCTGCAATATCAGGGCGGCATCCTCGCGGATGCCGCCCTTTGCGTTGGGGGCCGCGGCCTGGCTGCCGGCGGCAAGGACATCGATCGGGCACTCCCCACCGGGCATTCCCATGAAACTCGCCATCCTGTCCCGCAACG
>CAYYAT010000030.1:0-11167 GCA_964469595.1 uncultured Thermomonas sp. | reverse complement strand
AAGGCATTCCCACGGATCGGTGTAGCCGAGCGACCGCAGCGCCTGCTCGGGTGATTGCTGGAACAGCGTGCGGAAGGCGTCGTTGCTTTCCAGGTTGTCCAGCAACCGCTTGACCAGTTGCGGGTGCAGGCCGGCGGGCGGAAGCTTGTCTCCGGTTGCCATGTGGGGATCCCCTGTTGGTTGGAGCCCGGACAATAGCACCGCGATCCATCGAACCGGAGGGGCGGATGCGGGTCAGGCGATGTGCGGTGGTATGGCTGGAGCCACGCGAGCTGGCGACGTTCCAGCTGGATGACCTGCTGGCGGGGGGCGCCGGCGTGGTCAGCCGGCTGGCCTGGTTCGCGCATGCCCCGCATCTGGGGGCTGCCATCGAGATCGACCCGGCACATGTGGCCTTGCTGGGCGCGGTCGGGCCGGTGGATTGGGTCGGTCGTGACATGCTGGAGGCGCGCTTTGGCGTGGAGGCGGTGGCTGCGCTGCTGGCGATGCAGCTGCTGCTGCAGGAACCGGAGGTGCAGGGGCAGGCGCTGGCGGACGCCCGATTCCGGGCGCAGGACTGGCATCCGCCGGCGGCCGTCGCGCACATGGCCGCGCGCTGGGAGGCCATCGACGGTCCTGCGGGCATGGCCGAGCAGGGGCTGGACAGCAACGAGGGCCTGCTGCGGCAGCACGGGCTTCCGCCGCCGCCGGAGAGCCCGGTTCCGGAGGGGGTGCCATTGCATGTCCTGCCGCATCCCGCCCGCGACGCGTTCGACACCTTGCTGGATGCGCGGGCCACCTGCCGCAACTACGACCCGCAGGCCAGCATCCCGCTGGAGCTGTTTTCCGGGATCATGGCGCGCACCTTCGGCCGGCGCGGAAGTGGCCGGCCCGCCCCGGGCTTCGAGGTCATCAAGCGCACCAGCCCGTCCGGGGGGGCGCTGCATCCCGTCGAATGCTTCCTGATCGTGCAGCGGGTGCAGGGGCTGGCCCCGGGCCTGTACCGCTACCGTGCGGCGGAGCACGCCTTGCTGGCCGTGGTCCCGCAGGTCGTGGCGCCCGTGGCGGGCGATGTCGGCACCCGCGCGCTGCCGACCGGCGAGGCGGCCACTGCATGGAGTGGCGAGAGCCTTCGGGCGTTCGCGCAGATCGCCGTGGCCGGGCAGGCGTTCTTCGCCGATGCCGCGGTACTGTGCGTGCTGGCTCCGCGCTTCCATCGCAATTTCTGGAAGTACCGCAACCATGCCAAGGCGTACCGGGTCTGCGTCCTTGACGCCGGGCACCTGTCGCAAACCCTGCAGCTGTGCGCGACCCAGGCCGGGCTGGGGCCGTTCGTCACCAGCGCGATCAACGAGGTCGATCTGGAGCGGGCGTTCGGGATGGTCCACTACGAGCAGAGCCCGCTCCTGGTGTGCGGCTTCGGGCCGCGTGCCGGGACGCTGGTCGAGTCGGAGTTCGATCCCAACCAGCGGGTGTGGCCGCGCTGACCGGGGTGCGCGGAGTCACGCTGCCGCGCGGTCGCGCCCGCGTTCCAGCTTGCGGTAGCCGATGGCCTCGGTGAGATGCGGGGTATCGATGGCGTCGCTGCCGGCGAGGTCGGCGATGGTGCGCGCCACGCGCAGGATGCGGTGCAGCGAGCGCGCGGAGAGTTGCAGCGCCTCCACCGCGCGTTCGAGCAGGCCGGCGTCGCGCGCGGACAGCGCGCAGAACGCGTTGGTCTGGGCCTGGTCCAAGCACGCATTGGTGCCGCCGCCGCGCGCCTGCTGGCGGTCGCGCGCGGCCAGCACGCGCTCGCGCACGCGCGCGCTGGACTCGCCTGGGGCGCCGTCGGTGCGCAGGGCGGTAGGCGGCAGCCGCGGCACCTCCACGTGCAGGTCGATGCGCTCCAGCAGCGGGCCGGAGATGCGCGCGCGGTAGCGGCGGATCATGTCCTCGTTGCACAGGCAGCGCCCCGACGGGTCGCCGGCCCAGCCGCAGGGGCAGGGATTCATCGCCGCCACCAGCTGGAAGCGGGCGGGAAATTCGCAGTGCCGCGCCGCGCGCGCGATGCTGACGCTGCCGGACTCCAGCGGCTCGCGCAGCACTTCCAGCGCGTGCCGGCTCCACTCCGGCAGCTCGTCGAGGAACAGCACGCCGTGGTGGGCCAGCGAGATCTCGCCCGGCCGCGGATCGGCGCCGCCGCCGACCAGCGCCACCGCGCTGGCGGTGTGGTGCGGGGCACGAAACGGGCGTTGCCGCCAGCGCGCCAGGTCCAGCCCGCGCCCGCTGGCGGACGCAATGCTGGCGGCTTCCAGCGCTTCCGCATCGGTGGGGGGCGGCAGGATGCCGCACAGGCGCGAGGCCAGGAGCGTCTTGCCGCTTCCGGGCGGGCCGACCAGCAGCAGGTGGTGGCCGCCCGCCGCGGCGATCTCCAGGGCGCGCCGCGCCTGCGCCTGGCCACGCACGTCGGCACGGTCGGGGGCGGCGGTGTCCGTGGCTGCGGGCGCTTCCGCGGACGGCAGGGCGCGATGGCCTTCCAGTGCGGCGCAGACTTCCAGCAGGGTGCGCCCGATCCGCACGTCCACCTGCCGCGCCAGCGCCGCCTCGGCGCCGTTGGCGGGGGCGACCAGCAGGCGGCGTCCGCTGTCGCCCGCGGCCAGCGCCGCGGCCAGCACGCCGTCCACGGGCCGCAGTTCGCCGGTCAGGGCCAGTTCGGCGATGAATTCCCAGCCGTCCAGCGCCTCCAGCGACAGCTGGCCGCTGGCGGCGAGGATGCCCAGCGCGATGGCGAGGTCGTAGCGGCCGCCGTCCTTCGGCAAATCGGCGGGCGCGAGGTTCACCGTGATGCGGCGTGCCGGGAACTCGAACTGCGCGCACTGGATGGCCGCACGCACGCGGTCCTTGGCTTCACGCACCGCCGCTTCCGGCAGGCCGACGATGGACATGGCCGGCAAGCCGCCGGCCAGGTGCACTTCCACCCGGACTTCGGGCGCGCGCACGCCCACCCGCGCACGGCTGTGCACGATCGCAAGGCTCATGGGGGCGGCCCTCAGCGTGCGGCGGGATCGTCGCCGCCGGCCAGTTCGGCCAGCTGGCGTTCCAGCGCCTCGAGCTTCTCGCGGGTGCGCGCCAGCACCAGGCGCTGCACCTCGAACTCCTCGCGGGTCACCAGGTCCAGCCGGGCCAGCCCGGCCTGCAGCACGGACTTGAAGTTCTGCTGCAGCTCATCGCGGCCTTCGCGCAGGCCGGGGGGCACCAGGCTGCTGAGGCGGCGGGCGAGGTCGTCGAGGTGGGCCAGATCGATCATGCTTGCGGGGCTCATGGTGGGTCTCCTGCCGGTAGGGCCAGCATGGCGCGGAGCGCTGGACGATGGCCGTCGGCGGATTCCGCGCGACAGGGTAAGGGAAACCGGGCGGGCGCGGTCAGTATGCCGGCATCGGCCGCGCTATGCTCGCCGCATGCAAACGGAGGCGCGACGATGAAGATGGTGATGGCGGTGATCAAGCCGTTCAAGCTGGACGATGTACGCGAGGCACTGGCCGAGGCGGGTGTCACCGGCATCACCGCGACCGAAGTCAAGGGCTTTGGTCGCCAGAAGGGCCACACGGAGCTCTACCGCGGCGCCGAGTACGTGGTGGATTTTCTGCCCAAGATCAAGCTGGAGATCGCGGTCACCGACGACCGCGTGGGCCCGGTGGTCGAGGCCATCATGAAGGCGGCCGGCACCGGCAAGATCGGCGACGGCAAGGTGTTCGTCTGGGGCCTGGACCAGGTGGTGCGCATCCGCACCGGCGAGCTCGACGCCGACGCGCTGTAAGCGCTGGCGATTCCCCGGATCAATCCTCGACGCGGTCGCGGCCCTGCTGTTTGGCGCGGTAGAGCGCGGCGTCCGCGCGCGCGAACAGCGATTCGCGGGTATCGTCCGGGCGCGCTTCGGCGATGCCGATGCTGGTGGCCATGCGCAGCGCGGGGTCGATGTCGGGCAGGCGGATGGCGCGGGTGGCGTCCAACAGCCGCTGCGCGATCATGCGTGCCTGCGCGAGATCGGCGCCGGCGCAGACGACCGCGAATTCCTCGCCGCCGATCCTGCCCAGCGCATCGCGATCGCGCAGCTGCGCCTGCCAGGCCTGCACGATGTCGCGCAGGACCGCATCACCGGCGGCATGGCCGTGGCGATCGTTGACGGCCTTGAAATGATCGAGGTCCAGCAGCAACAGCGACAGCGGCTGGCCCTGCCGTTGTGCTGCGGCCAGTGCGGCATCTGCGGTTTTCTCGATCGCCAGCCGGCTGGCGGCGCCGGTCAGCGGGTCGGTCATCGCCAGCGTGCGCAACCGGCGCGCGCGCTGCTGCTGGCGCCAGGCCAGGTTCGCCAGCACGCCCAGCAGCAGCAGGCCCAGCAGCAGTGCCAGCGTTTGCCAGCGGCGTTCGCGCTCCAGCGCCGCCAGCTGCTGCTGGCGGGCCTGCGCCTCGGTCTGCAGGCGCCGGTTCTCGAATTCGCGGCGGCGGATTTCGTATTCGTATTCCAGCAGATGGCTCTGCTCCAGCCGCATCTTGGCCTGCAGGCTGGCCTGCAGGGCGGCGTAGCGCTTGTAGTCGGCCAGCGCCTCCCCGATCCGTCCCAGCGCTTCCTCGCTGGCCGACTGCGCCTGGTAGAGCATGGCCAGATAGCGCTGGTTGCCGTCCTTCTCGATCAGCGGCAGCGCCTGCCGGAAATGCGCCAGCGCCTGCAGGTGCTGGCCCTTGCCGGCCACGGCCTGGCCTTCCATCAGTTGCAGCATGCCCTCATTGGCGGTCACCTGCTCGGCGGCGTAGCCGGCGCGCGCCTGCGCTAGGGTGGTGAGTGCGGAATCGAACTCGCCCTGGGCGATCTGCGCCGAGGCCAGCCCCAGCCGCGCGCTGGCGATGTTCAGGCCGTTTCCGTGCGAGAGCGCCACCGACACGGCGCGCTCGAAACTGGCGCGTGCCTTGGGCAGTTCACCGGACTCCTCGTACAGGTAGCCGAGCTGGATCAGGTCCGACACCTGGCGCTCCCAGTCGCCCAGGTCCTGCTGGCGCGCGACCGAGCCGGTGAAGTAGCGCTCGGCCTGGCCGAAATCGCCGATCCGGCGGTAGGCCACCGCGATCTTCATCTGCAGGTAGTCGATCTCGTGGTCGATCCCGGCGTCCCGGAACGCGGCCCGCGCGCGCTGGAAATCGATCAGCGCCCTGGCTTCCTCACCGATGTCCGACAGCAGGCCGCCGCGCAGCATCAGTGATTCGCCGTACAGCTGGCGCTCGTTCGAATCCTGCAGCAGTGCCACCAGCTTGTCCGCCTCGGCGATCGCCTGGCGGGTGCCGCCGAGCAGCTGCACGAACCCGACCCGGCAGAACTGCGCGCGGCCCTGCGAGGCGATGTCGCGCGCGGCCTTGGCCCGGCGCAGGGCGTCATCGGTATAGGCCAGGCCCTGCTGCGCGTCCTTCCAGCGCGGACTGCCGCAGTACACCGAGCGGAACTGCACTTCGCGCGCGTTGTCTCCCGGTGGCAACAGGATGCGCAGTTGCTCCAGCCAGGTGCTGTAGGTCTCGTAGGGCGCATCCATCGAGCCCGGCCCGACCACATTCTGGAACACGGCGTCGAATTGCGCGGCCTTCTGTGGTGGGGGCGGGCCGTCCAGCAGCGAGGCATACGAAGGCACCGCCGCCGGCAGCAGGGCCAGCAGCAGAAGCAGGTTTCGCAGCCACGGGGCTGGGCCCATTCGCGCTCCGGGGAGATACGGTCCCGAATGTATTACAAACCGGTGACGCCCGCTGTGCCGGGGGTCGCAGTCCGCGGGGCCGGGATCAGCCCCTCAGCGCCTCCGCCACGAACGGCGGCAGGGCCTGGGCGCCCTTGTGCACGTCCGCGCTGTAGTAGCGGGTGGGGAACGCCTTGGCGCGCGCATCGGCCTCGCGGAAGCCGAAATCCGCGTTCGCCGCCTTTTTCGCCATCGTGCAGCTCCACCAGCCGGTGGGGTAGCAGGGCTGCGGGAACGGCAGGGTCTGGAAGCTCGCAAAGCCGGCCTTGCCCATTTCCGCGCGCATGGCCTGGATGAGATCCAGCAGCACCAGGGGCGATTCGCTCTGCTGGACCAGGATGCCGTCGTCCTTCAGCGCGCGGTGGCAGCTTTCGAAGAACGCCTTGTTGAACAGGCCCTCGGCCGGGCCGACCGGGTCGGTGGAGTCCACGATCACGATGTCCACGCTTCCCGGCGCGCAGTTGGCCATGTACGCGATGCCGTCGTCCCACAGCAGCTCGGCGCGCGGATCACCGTTGGATTCGCACAGCTCGGGGAAATACTTCTCCGCCATGCGCGTGACCTGCTCGTCGATGTCGCACTGCACGGCCTTCTCCACGCCCGGGTGGCGCAGCACCTCGCGCAGGGTGCCGCAGTCGCCGCCGCCGATGATCACCACACGCTTTGGATCCGCATGGGTGAACAGCGCCGGGTGCGACATCATCTCGTGGTAGAGGAAGTTGTCGCGGGTGGTCAGCATCATCGCGCCGTCGATCAGCATGACGTTGCCCCAGTCGGTCGATTCAAAGATCTCGATCTTCTGGAACGGCGACTGCACCTCGTCCAGCTTGCGGGTGACGCGGAAGCCGATCGAGGAGCCGGCCTTGTCGAAGTGTTCGTGCAGCCAGCTGGCCTGGGACATCGCGGGGTTCCTGGGAATGCGGAGTAGCGCGCAATTTTAGCGAAAGGCGGCCAAGGCCGTTGCCGGCCACCCCGGCGGGCCGCGTGCGAGCGCACGGCGCCCGGACCCACCGCGGGCAGCGGGGGCCTACAATGCGCGTCCCCCCGCCGTCCACGTTGCCGCCATGACCCGCTGGTCCCCCGACCTCGCCCGCAAGACCTACTCGATCCCGCACTGGGCGGACGGCTATTTCGACGTCGATGACCGCGGCCGCATCGTCGCCCGGCCCCAGGGCGCCGACGGCCCGGCCGTGGCGCTGCCCGAGGTGGTGGACGCATCGCTGGCGCAGGGCGGCAACCTGCCGGTGCTGGTGCGCTTCCCGGACATCCTGGGCCATCGCCTGGGCAAGCTGCAGGCGGCGTTCGCGCAGGCCCAGCAGGACTGGGACTACGCCGGCGGCTACACCGCGATCTATCCGATCAAGGTCAACCAGCACGCCGGCGTGGCCGGCACCCTGGCCGCGCACCACGGCGAGGGCTTCGGGCTGGAGGCCGGCAGCAAGCCGGAGCTGATGGCCGTGCTGGCGCTGTCGCGCCCCGGCGGCACCATCGTCTGCAACGGCTACAAGGATCGCGAGTACATCCGGCTGGCGCTGATCGGGCGCAAGCTGGGGCTGGAGACCTTCATCGTCATCGAGAAGCCCTCCGAACTGAAGGTGGCGCTGGAGGAAGCGGCCGCGCTGGGCGTGAAGCCGGGCCTGGGCGTGCGCATGCGGCTGGCGTCGCTGGGCGCCGGCAAGTGGCAGAACAGCGGCGGCGACAAGGCCAAGTTCGGGCTGGACCCGCGCCAGCTGCTGACCCTGTGGAAGGAGCTGCGCGATGCCGGCATGGGCGACTGCCTGCAGCTGCTGCACTTCCACATGGGCAGCCAGATCAGCAACGTGCGCGACATCGCCGCCGGCATGCGCGAGGCCACCCGCTATTTCGTCGAGCTCTCGCGCCTGGGCGCGACCATCCGCCACGTGGACGTCGGCGGCGGCCTCGGCATCGACTACGAGGGCACCCGCTCGCGTTCGTACAACTCGGTGAACTACGGCATCCACCACTACGCCTCCAGCATCGTGCAGCCGCTGGCCGAGGCCTGCCGCGCCGAGGGGCTTCCGCCACCGCGCATCCTCACCGAATGCGGGCGCGCGATGACCGCCCACCACGCGGTGCTGGTGGCCAACGTCAGCGAGGTCGAGCAGGCGCCGGAAGGCCGCGTGCCGGAGGCGCACGACGACGAGTCCACCCCGGTGCGCCAGCTGCGCGAGCTGCACGCGGAGATGGCGCAGCGCCCGGCGGTGGAGGTCTTCCACGAAGCCAGCCAGGCGCATGCCGACGGCCTGAGCCTGTACGCGCTGGGGCAGCTGGACCTGGTCCAGCGCGCGCGCATCGACGACCTGTTCTACGCCATCGCGCACGCGGTGAAGGCGCGCCTGAGCTACGACGAGAAGAGCCACCGCGACCTGCTGGACGAGCTCAACGAGCGGCTGGTGGACAAGTACTTCGTCAACTTCAGCGTGTTCGAGTCGATGCCCGACGTGTGGGCGATCGACCAGGTGTTCCCGATCGTGCCGATCGAGCGCCTGGACGAAGCGCCCACCCGGCGCGGGATCATCGCCGACCTCACCTGCGACTCCGACGGCAAGATTGACACCTACGTGGAGAACGAGGACCTCGACTCCTCGCTGCCGCTGCATCCACTGCGCAAGGGCGAGGCCTACCGGCTGGGCTTCTTCCTGGTCGGTGCCTACCAGGAGATCCTGGGCGACATCCACAACCTGTTCGGCGACACCGACGCGATCGAGGTGAAGGTCGATGGCGACGGCTTCGCGATCAGCCAGCAGCGCCGCGGCGACACCACCGACGTGATGCTGGACTACGTCGGCTACAAGCTCGTCGACCTGCGCCGCGAATACGCCGCGAAGGTGGATGCGGCGAACCTGCCCGCTGCCGAGGGCGCCGCGCTGAAGGCCGCGCTGGAGGCCGGACTGACCGCCTACACCTACCTCGACGACACGCCGCAGTGAGCGGCGCCGTTGCGCCGGCGCGCCTGCCGGGGCTCGACCTGCTGCGCGCCGGCGCGGTGCTGTGGACTATGCAGTTCCACAGCTTCCTCGTCGGCGGGCTGGGCGCGGACTGGAGCTGGCTGGAACGCTACGGCTGGATGGGCGTGGACCTGTTCTTCGTGCTCAGCGGCTACCTGATCGGCGGGCAGCTGCTGCGGCCGCTGGCGAACGGGGCGACGCCGTCGCTGCGCGACTTCTACCTGAAGCGTGCGTTCCGAATCCTGCCCGCGTTCTGGGCGGTGCTGGCGGTCTACCTGCTGTGGCCGGGCTTCCGCGAGGCACCGGGGATGGAACCGTGGTGGAAGTTCGCGTTGTTCATCGTCAACCTCGACATCGACTACGCCGCCAACGCCGCGTTCTCGCACGCGTGGTCGCTGTGCGTGGAGGAACACTTCTACCTGCTGTTCCCGGCGCTGGCGCTGCTGCTGGCACGCAAGCCATCGGCGATGAAGTTCTGGGAGGTGTGCATGGCCGTGCTGCTCGGCGGCATCGCCCTGCGCAGCGCGATCTGGCTGCACGACGACGCCACCCAGCCGCCGCGCGCGTGGTTCGTCGAGGATATTTACTACCCGACCTGGAACCGGCTCGATGGCCTGCTGCTCGGGGTGATGCTGGCGACGTGGCAGGCGTATCGCCCGGCATCGTGGGCGCGTGCGGCGAACCACGCCAACCTGTTCGCGCTGGCCGGCGTGGCGGTCATGGCGCTGGCGTTCTGGCTGTTCCGCGACCGCGTCGGCCTGCTCGGCAACAGCATCGGCTGGCCGGTGCTGTCGCTGGGGTTGGCCCTGCTGGTGTTCGCCGGCGCGCAGCCGCATGGCCTGCTCGGCGGGCGCGCCATCCCGGGTGCGGCCTGGATCGCGGCGATCTCCTACAGCCTCTACCTCGTCCACAAGCCGGTCTATGGGCTGGTGCAAGCCCACTGGGGCGCGGCGCTGGACGGGCGCGGCGTCGGCGCATGGCTGGTGTATGGCCTCGCCTCGATTGCCGCGGCGGCCCTCCTGCACTACGGCGTGGAACGGCCGGGGCTGCGCCTGCGGACGCGGGTATTGGCGCGCGGCGCGCCCAGCGACTAGGGCGCCGATCGCGAGTCGGCGCTCGCCGCGGCGGCGGTCCCCGGGGCCCTCTGCGCCTGCGTCCGCCACGGTGCCACCACCAGCACCACGCCGCCCAGGACCAGCAGCGCGCCGAGCAGGCGCAGCCCATCGACCGGCTTGGGCGCCTGCAGCACGCCGTACTGGTCCAGCAGCAGCGAGGCGGTGACCTGGCCCAGCACCGCCAAGCAGATCATCGCGGCTGCGCCGATGCGCGGCACCAGCAGGGTGAAGCAGGCCACGTAGAGCGCGCCGAAGGCGCCGCCGATCCAGATCCACGCCGGCAACTTGGCGCTGCCCTGGAGCGTGACCGGGGTGCGCGTGGCCAGCAGGTACAGGCCCAGCATCGCGGTGCCGACCAGGAACGACACGAAGGCCGCCGCCACCGGGCCGCCGATGTGGGCGCCCAGCCGGGCGTTGACCAGCCCCTGCAGCGGCAGCACCGCGCCGATCAGCACCGCTACCAGCAGCGCGCCGAACAGGTTCATGCCTGCGGGTCGCGGTGGACCTGGAAGCCGGCGAACGACTGCGAGGTCGGCATCAGTTCGAGCCGGTTGACGTTGAGGTGCGCCGGCAGGCTGGCGACCCAGAAGATCGCCTCGGCGATGTCCTCGGCGGTCATTGGGTGGGCGCCGGCATAGAGCCTGTCCGAGGCGGCCTGGTCGCCGTGGGTGCGCACCACCGTGAACTCGGTTTCAGCCATGCCCGGCTCGATGCTGGTCACGCGCACGCCGGTGCCGTGCAGGTCGGAGCGCAGCCCGAGCGAGAACTGGCTGACGAAGGCCTTGGTGCCGCCGTAGGTGTTGCCGCCCGGGTACGGGTACACGCCCGCCACCGAGCTGATGTTCACGATCGCGCCCTTGCGCGCCACCAGCGTGGGCAGCACGGCGTGGGTGAGCGTCACCAGCGCGGTCACGTTGGTGTCGATCATGGTCTTCCAGTCGGACAGCAGCGCCTCCTGCGCGGGCTTGGTGCCCTGCGCCAGGCCGGCGTTGTTCACCAGCAGGTCGATCCCGCGGAAGCGCTCCGGCAGGGCGTCCAGCGCGGCGCGCATGGCGGCTTCGTCGCGGACGTCGAAGCAGGCCGGATGCAGGCCGTCGCCCAGCTCGGCGTGCAGGGCTTCCTGGCGGTCGGCGCGGCGGCCGGTGGCGATCACCTGCCAGCCGGCGGCGACGAAGCGGCGCGCGGCGGCGCGACCGAAACCGGCGGTGGCGCCGGTGATCAGGGCGGTACGGGGAGTATGTGCGTCCATGTCGACATTCTAGTGGCGCGGGCGTGAGGGCCGGCGCGGCGACGGCACCGCTTCACGCGTCCGGCGGTGCGGCCGGCTTGCGCCGGGCGGCGGGCTTCCGCG
>CAYYAT010000029.1:5325-11287 GCA_964469595.1 uncultured Thermomonas sp. | reverse complement strand
GATCAACGACGTGTGCGAGGACTACATCCGCCGCCGCGCCGTGCGCCACCTGGAGAAGGGCCGCATCACCATCTTCGCCGCGGGCACCGGCAACCCGTTCTTCACCACCGATTCCGGTGCCGCGCTGCGTGCGATCGAGATCGGCGCCGACCTGCTGCTGAAAGCGACCAAAGTCGACGGGGTGTACGACAAGGATCCCAACAAGTACGCGGATGCGGTCAAGCTGGACGACCTGACCTACGACGAGGTGATCGCCCGCGACCTGCAGGTGATGGACACCGCCGCATTCGCCCTGTGCCGCGACGCCGGCCTGCCGCTGCGCATCTTCGACATGGCCCAGCCCGGCGTCCTGCTGCGGATCCTGCGCGGCGAGCCGCTGGGCACCCTGGTCCACACCCGCGGTTGAGCGCGGGCGCGTCCGCTCGCGCCCGTGCGGGGCTGGCCGCGCCTATATAATTGCCTGTTCGCAGAACACCCCTCCCGGAGCCACGCCGCCATGTTGAACGAGATCAAGAAAGACGCCCAGGCCCGCATGGCCAAGAGCATCGAGGCGCTGCGCCACAATCTGGTCAAGGTGCGCACCGGCCGCGCTTCCACCGGGCTGGTCGATTCCATCAAGGTGGTGGCCTATGGCAGCGAAGTGCCGCTGTCGCAGGTGGCCAGCGTGTCGGTGGCCGATGCCCGCTCGCTGGTCATCACGCCGTGGGACAAGACCGTGGTGGGCGCGGTGGAAAAGGCGATCCTCGCCTCCGATCTCGGCCTGACCCCGAACACCGCCGGCACCACCATTCGCCTCAACCTGCCGGCGCTGACCGAGGAGCGCCGCCGCGACCTGACCAAGGTGGTGCATGGCGAGGGCGAGGACGCCAAGGTGGCGATCCGCAACATCCGCCGCGACGCCAACCACCAGGTGAAGGAACTGCTGAAGGACAAGCAGATCACCGAGGACGAGAGCGCGCGCACCGAGGCCGAGATCCAGAAGATCACCGACGCGGCGATCAAGGACGTGGACGAGGTGGTGAAGGCGAAGGAAGCCGAGCTGATGGCGGTCTGAGCGGCCGCGCCGGACCGCCCGCCAATGCCCTTCCCGCGCATGCCCTCGCCGCACATGCCCGTGCCCGCCGCGTGAGCGCCCAGTCCACCCCGGTGCCCCGCCACCTGGCCATCGTGATGGATGGCAACGGGCGCTGGGCGCAGCAACGGCACCGTCCGCGCCTGGTCGGGCACCGCGCCGGCGCGCGCGCGGTCAAGCGCTGCGTTGAGTTCTGCCTGCAGCGCGGGGTCGAGGCGCTGACCCTGTTCGCGTTCTCCAGCGAAAACTGGCGGCGGCCGGCCGAGGAAGTGGGCGGCCTGATGAAGCTGTTCCTCGGCGCCCTGGAGCGCGAGGTGGATGAATTGCACCGACTCGGCGTGCGCCTGCGCTTCATCGGCGAGCGCGAGCGCTTCGACGCGACGCTGCAGGCGCGGATGCAGGCCGCCGAGCGGCTGACCACCGGCAACACACGCCTGGCCCTGAACATCGCCGCCAGCTACGGCGGGCGCCAGGACATCGCCCGCGCGGCGCGCGCGCTGGCCGCAGAGGTGGCCGCCGGGCGCCTGCGCCCGGAGCAGATCGACGAGGACGCGCTGGCCGCGCACATGGCGCTGGCCGACCTGCCCGCGCCGGACCTGTTCATCCGCACTGGCGGCGAGCTGCGCATCAGCAATTTCCTGCTGTGGCAGTTGGCCTACACCGAGTTGTTGTTCACCGATACCCTGTGGCCCGAGGTCGATGCCGGCGTGCTGGATGCGGCGCTGGCCGACTACGCCGCCCGCGAACGCCGATTCGGCCTGACCGGCGAACAGGTACGCCATCCCAGTGGGAGAGCCCCTTGACCCGAACCCGTGTACTGGCCGCCCTGGCCATGGCCCCGGTCGCCATTGGCGCCGTCCTGCTGCTGCCCACCAGCTGGCTGATGCTGCCCAGCGCGGTGGTGTTCCTGCTCGCACTGTGGGAGTGGCTGCGGCTGGCCGAGGTGGAAGACACCCTGGCGCGCAGCATCCTGCTGGCCTGCAACCTGGCATTGATGGTCGCGCTGGTGTGGGGCTCGCGCTCGCAGCACACTGGCGCGCTGCCGCTGTTCCAGGTGGTCGTCCTGCTGGGCGTGGCGTGGTGGCTGCTGGCCCTGCTGTGGCTGCGCCACTACGACTTCGCCGCCGGCCATGACGGCAATGCGCGGATGTTCAAGCTGGCCGCCGGGACTGCGGCGATCGTGCCGGCCTGGTGCGCGCTGGCCCTGATCCACGCCAGCCAGCCCAACGGCCACCGCTGGCTGCTGCTGGCCCTGCTGCTGGTATGGGCGGCCGACACCGGCGCCTACTTCACCGGCCGCCGCTTCGGCGGGCAGTGGTTCGGCGGGCGCCGGCTGGCGCCGCGGATCAGCCCGAACAAGACATGGGAAGGCGTGGTCGGCGGCGTGGCGCTGGCCATGCTGGTCGCGGTGCTCGGCGCGCTGGTGATCGGCGCGCGCGTCGTGCAGCTGCCCGCGGTGGCGCTGGTGGCGGCGCTCACCGTGTTGTTCGCGGTCGCCGGCGACCTGCTGGAGAGCCTGCTCAAGCGGCACGCTGGACTGAAAGATTCCGGCACCCTGATCCCCGGCCACGGCGGCGTGCTGGACCGGGTGGACAGCGTGCTGGCGGCACTGCCGGTGTTCGCGCTGGGCAAAATCTGGCTGGGGTTCTGAAAATGCAGCGGGTCGCGGTTCTGGGTGCCACCGGCTCGATCGGCACGTCCGCGCTGGACGTGATCGCGCGCCATCCGCAGGCGATGCGCGCCAGCGTGCTGGCGGCCGGGCGCCAGGTGGAGGCGCTGCTCGATCTATGCCGCCGCCATCGGCCGGCGCACGCGGTGATCGCCGATCCGGACGGCTATCCGGCCCTGCGCGACGGCCTGCGCGCGGCCGGGCTGGACACCCAGGCGCACGCCGGCCCGGCGGCGCTGGACGCGCTGGTCGCCAGCGATGCCTGCGACACCGTGGTCGCCGCGATCGTCGGTGCCGCCGGCCTGCCCTCCACCCTCGCTGCCGCGCGGGCGGGCAAGCGCCTGCTGCTGGCCAACAAGGAATCGCTGGTGCTGGCCGGCGAGCTGCTGATGCACGAGGCGCACGCCCACGCGGCAACCATCATCCCGATCGACAGCGAGCACAACGCGATCTTCCAGTGCCTGGCCGACGGCAACCCGCCGGCGCGGATCACCCTGACCGCCTCCGGCGGCCCATTCCGCGGCTGGTCGCGCGCGGCGCTGGCCGCGGTCACCCCGGCGCAGGCGGTGGCGCACCCGAAGTGGTCGATGGGGCCGAAGATCTCGGTCGATTCCGCCACCCTGATGAACAAGGGGTTGGAGGTGATCGAGGCCCACCATCTGTTCGCGGTGCCGGCGGATGCCATCCGCGTGCTGGTGCACCCGCAATCGCTGGTGCATTCGCTGGTCGATTTCGCCGACGGCAGCACCCTGGCCCAGCTCGGCCTGCCCGACATGCGCACCGCGCTGGCGGTGGGCCTCGGCTGGCCGCGCCGGATCGCCTCCGGGGTCGGCGCGCTGGACCTGCTGGCGCAGGGCGGGCGACTGGAGTTCGAGGCCCCCGACCGCGACGCATTCCCCTGCCTGGCGCTGGCGTTCGCGGCGCTGGCCGCCGGCGGCACCGCGCCGGCCGTGCTCAACGCCGCCAACGAGGAGGCGGTTTCAGCCTTTCTTCAGGGCCAGATTGGTTTTCTGGACATTCCCGACACCGTCAGCGCGACCCTGGACGCCATGCCGCCACACGCCGCCGATTCCCTGGAGACGCTGCTGGCAGCGGATGCGCGCGCGCGCCGGCTGGCGCAGACCCGGATCGCCGCGCGCGGAGGCCAGGGATGAGCGCGCTGCTCGGGTCGGTCTGGTGGCTGCTGGTGGCGCTGGGTGTGCTGGTCACCTTCCACGAATTCGGCCATTTCTGGGTCGCGCGCCGCTGCGGGGTCAAGGTGCTCCGCTTTTCCATCGGCTTCGGCCCGCCGCTGTGGCGCTGGCACGGCAAGGACGGCACCGAATACGTGATCGCCGCGCTGCCGCTGGGCGGCTACGTGCGCATGCTGGACGAGCGCGAGGGCGACGTGCCCGCCGCCGAGGCGCACCTGGCCTTCAACCGCAAGCCGGTGCTGCAGCGGATGGCGATCGTCGCCGCCGGCCCGTTGGCGAACCTGCTGCTGGCGTTCCTGCTGCTGTGGGGGATGCTGGTCATCGGCCGCCCCGACTACGCCCCGGTGGTGGGCCAGGCGCATGCCATCGCCGCCGAGGCCGGCCTGCAGCCGGGCGACCGCGTGCTGCGGGTGGGCGATCGCGCCACCCCGACCTGGAGCGAACTGCAGATGGCGCTGGTGGTGGCCGCGCTGGACCGCCAGCCGGTGCCGCTGGAGATCCGGCGTGCGGACGGCCAGGACGTGCGCCGCACCCTGCCGCTGCAGCGGATCCCGCCGCAGGTGGACGAGCTGCACGCGCTGGGCGCGATCGGGCTGGTGCCGCGCCACCTGCTGGTGCCAGCCGTGATCGGCCGCGTGCGTGAGGGCAGCCCCGCCTGGGGCGTGCTCGCCGAAGGCGACCGCATCACCGCCATCGACGGGCACCCGGTCACCACCTTCGAGGACATCGCCCCGCTGGTGCGCAAGCTCGGCGAGCACGGCGGGCCGGGCATGGTCGAGGTCGAGCGCGACGGCGAGCGGCTGGCGCTGGAACTGACGCCGCAGCGCACCGACGGCCAGAACGGCATGCCGCAATGGATTCTCGGCATCACCAATGCCCCAGCCGGCACTCCGCCGCGCGATGCGGTGCTGCGACTGTCGGCGCTGCCGGCGATCCCGGCGGCAGTGCGCGAAACCGGGTTCCAGGTGCGGCAGCTGGTGGACATGCTGGGGCGCGCGGTCAGCGGCCAGGTGGCGGTCGAGAACACGGTATCCGGGCCGATCACCATCGCCCGCGCCGCCAACGACTTCGCCGCGCGGGGTCCGGCCTGGTTCCTGAACTTCCTGGCCCTGCTGTCGGTCAGCCTTGCCCTGATCAACCTGCTGCCGATCCCCGTCTTGGACGGGGGTCACCTGCTGTATTACCTTATCGAGCTGGTCACCCGCCGCCCGCTGGGCGAACGGGCCATGGCCGTGGGCCAGTACATCGGGCTTGCGCTGGTCGCAGGCTTGATGGGACTGGCCTTCTACAACGACATCCTGCACCTGGTGTCGTGATGCAATACCCCTTACGCCGGCCGGCGCTGCATGCCGCGGCCCCCATCCCGTCGGGCGCCCGCGCAGGCCTCCCCGGCGGGCCGCTCCGCCCTACAGGATGTCCCGCATGACCCGACCCTTGTCCCGCCGCCTGCTGACCCTCGCACTGGCCTCGGCGCTCGCGCTGCCGGCCTGGGCGCAGACGGCGATCACGCCCTTCAAGGTCACCGACATCCGCATCGACGGCCTGCAGCGCATCAACCCGGGCACGGTGTTCACCTACCTGCCGGTGGAACGCGGCGATACCCTCGACCAGGGCAAGGCCGCGGAGGCGCTGCGCGCGCTATACAAGACCGGCTTCTTCCAGGACGTGCGGCTGGACCACGAAGGCGGCATCCTGGTGATCACCGTGGTCGAACGTCCGGCGATCAATAAACTCACCATCACCGGCAACAAGGACCTCAAGACCGAGGACCTGACCAAGGGCCTGAAGGAGATCGGGCTGGCCGAAGGCGAGACCTTCAACCCGCTGGACCTGGACCGGGTGACCCAGGAACTGACCCGCCAGTACAACAACCGCGGCAAGTACGGCGTGCAGATCAGCCCGAGCATGGAGCGGCTGGACCGCAACCGAGTGAACCTGACCATCACCATCAAGGAAGGCAAGGCGGCCAAGATCCGCCACATCAACCTGATCGGCAACGACAGCTTCAGCGACAAGGACATCACCAAG
>CAYYAT010000029.1:0-5225 GCA_964469595.1 uncultured Thermomonas sp. | reverse complement strand
CCGCGGGTGATGGTCCGCCGCATCGTGTTCAAGGGCAATACCCGCACCGCCGACGTGGTGCTGCGCCGCGAGATGCGCCAGTTCGAGGACAGCTGGTACTCGCAGGCGGCGATCGACCGCAGCAAGGTGCGCCTGGACCGCCTGGGCTATTTCGAGTCGGTGGACGTGGACACCCAACCGGTGGCGGGCAGCGACGACCAGGTGGACGTGGTGTACACGGTCAAGGAAACCACTTCCGGCAGCATCACCGCCGGCGTCGGCTATTCGCAGCTGTCGGGCGTGAACCTGTCGCTGTCGCTGTCCGAAAACAACTTCCTCGGCACCGGCAACCGCACCTCGCTGGCGGTCACCCGCAGCGCCTACCAGAAGCGCTACGACTTCTCGTTCATGAACCCCTACTTCACCGACAGCGGGGTGTCGCTGGGCTACAACCTGTGGTGGCGCGAGTTCGACTACTCCAGCTTCAACGTCGCCCAGTACTCCACCAACAGCGGCGCGTTCCAGGTGTTCCTGGGCGTGCCGCTGAGCGAGAGCGACTCGATTTCGCTGATGCTCGGCATCGACAAGAACCAGATCCTCGCCTACCAGGGCACCACGCCGCAGCCGCTGGTGGACTACGTGGACGCGATCGGCAAGCGCACCTTCCACGCCTGGCGCGCGCAGGTCGGCTGGGGTCGCGACACCCGCAACAACTATTTCACCCCGGTGGTCGGCACCAGCCAGAACCTGCTGCTGGAGGTGACCCTGCCCGGCTCTACCGTGGAGTACTACAAGCTCAGCTACGACATCGCCAAGTACTGGCCACTGAGCCAGGCGCTGGTGGTGAAGACCGGACTCAACCTGGGCTACGGCAATTCCTACGGCAAGAACTACGTCCGCAACATCTGCTTCACCCCGCCGACCCTGGTGGACACCAACAACGACGGCATCGGCGATACCTACGTGCCCGGCCCGGCGCCCAGCAACCCGTGCCTGCCGACCTCGGGCGACTACGTGAAGACCGTCACCGCCAGCGGCCTGCCGTTCTTCGAGAACTTCTACGCCGGCGGCATCGCCTCCAGCGGCCGGGTGCGCGGCTTCATGGACAACACCCTGGGCCCGTCCTACACCTCCGCATTCGGCTACAAGCAGCCGCTGGGCGGTTCGTTCCTGCTGGCCGGTTCGGTGGAAACCATCTTCCCGAAGCTGTTCGACAGCCCGTCGGCGCGCGTCTCGGCCTTCCTCGACTTCGGCAACGTGTACGACGGCTACAAGAACTTCAGCACCAGCGAGCTGCGCGCCTCGGTCGGCGTGGCCCTGCTGTGGCGCTCGCCGATGGGCCCGCTGTCGATCAGCTACGCACTGCCGGTGCGCAAGAAGGACGGCGACCAGATCGAACGGCTGCAGTTCAACTTCGGCGGCCAGCTCTGACGGCAGCGGCGGCATGAACGCGCCGGTCTTCACTGCGTCCGGGCTGGCCCAGCGCTTCGGGCTGACCCTGCGCGGCGAAGACCGCGAGGTGCACGGCGTGGCCACCCTGGCCGAGGCCGGGCCCGCGCAGCTGGGCTTCCTGGCCAATCCGCGCTACCGCGCGCAGCTGGCGCAGACCCGCGCCGGCGTGGTGGTGCTGCGCGCGGAGGATGCCGACGCCTTCGCCGGCAGCGCGCTGGTGGCGCGCGATCCGTACGTGGCGTTCGCGCGCATCGCCGCGCTGTTCGAAGGCCGCCCCCCGCGCGCGCCGGGCATCCATCCCAGCGCCGTGATCGATCCCGCCGCCCACGTCGATCCCGCCGCGCATATCGGCCCACACGCCAGCATCGGCGCGCGCAGCCGGATCGCGGCGGGCGCGGTGGTCGGGCCCGGCTGCGTGATCGGGGAGGACTGCGAGGTCGGCGAGGACTGCGAGCTGCAGGCACGGGTGACCCTGCTCACCCGCGTGCGCCTGGGCAAGCGCGTGCGCATCCTGCCCGGCGCGGTGCTCGGCGGCGCCGGCTTCGGCCTGGCGATGGACGCGGGGCACTGGATCAACGTCCCGCAACTGGGCGGCGTGATGGTCGGCGACGACTGCGAGATCGGCGCCAACACAACGATCGACCGCGGCGAACTGGGCGACACCGTGCTCGAGGAGGACGTGCGCCTGGACAACCAGATCCAGATCGGCCACAACGTGCGCATCGGCGCGCACACCGCGATGGCCGGATGCTCCGCGGTGGCCGGCAGCGCGCGCATCGGCCGCCACTGCCTGATCGGCGGGGGCGCCGGCATCCTCGGCCACCTCGAGGTCTGCGACCGCGTGGTGGTGACCGCGATGTCGCTGGTGACCCATTCGATCCGGACCCCGGGCGAGTATTCTTCCGGTACTCCGTTGATGGACAATCGCAGCTGGCGCAAGAGCGCGGCCCGATTCAAGCAACTCGACCGCATCGCCCGGCGTGGCCCTGGCGGCGGCAAGGACGACGAATGAACGACCCCAACACCGACGTGCAACTGCCGGTCACCAGCGCCGAGATCGAACGCCTGCTGCCGCACCGCTATCCGTTCCTGCTGGTGGACCGGGTGGTCGAATTCGAGAAGGATAAGCGCGTGCTGGCATACAAGAACGTCAGCTACAACGAGCCCTTCTTCACCGGGCACTTCCCCGGCGAGCCGGTGATGCCCGGGGTGCTGATCGTGGAGGCGCTGGCACAAGCCGGCGGCCTGCTGACCCAGCTCTCGCGCGATCCCGGCGCGGGCGAAGGCCAGACCTTCTACTTGGTGAAGGTGGACAACGCGAAGTTCAGCAAGATGGTGGTGCCGGGCGACCGCCTCGAGCTCGACGTCGAACTGAAGCGCCGCATCCGCAACATGGCCCAGTACGCGGGCGTGGCGCGGGTGGACGGCGAGCAGGTGGCCTGCGCCGAGATCCTGTGCGCGGCGGCCAGCCAGGGCTGACCCGATGGCCGGCGATCCCGCAACGCTGATCCACCCGACCGCCGTGATCGATCCCGGCGCGCGCCTCGGCGCGGGCGTGCAGGTCGGTGCGTACGCGGTGATCGGCGCCGAGGTGGAGATCGGCGACGGCACCCGCATCGGACCGCATTGCCTGATCCAGGGACCGACCCGGATCGGGCGCGACAACGTCATCCATGGCCATGCCGCGGTCGGCGGCGAACCGCAGGACAAGAAGTACCGCGGCGAGCGGGTGGCCCTGGAGATCGGCGATGGCAACGTGATCCGCGAGTTCGTCACCATCAACCGCGGCACCGGTGACGGCGGCGGCATCACCCGCGTCGGCCACCGCAACTGGATCCTGGCGTATTGCCACGTGGCGCACGACTGTCAGATCGGCGACGACTGCGTGTTCTCCAACAACGCGACCCTGGCCGGCCACGTGACGGTGGGCAACCACGTGATCCTCAGCGGTTTTGCCGGCGTCCACCAGTTCTGCCGGATCGGGGATCACGCCTTCATCGGCATGGGCGCGTTCGTCAATGGCGATGTGCCGCCCTATCTGATGGTGGCGCAGGAAAAATACGCGCGTCCGCGCGGCATCAACGCCGAAGGCCTCAAGCGCCGCGGCTTCGACGCCACCCGCATCGCCGCGATCAAGCGTGCCTACCGCGCGCTCTACATGGGCGAGGCGAAGCTGGACGAGGCCAAAGCGGAGATCGCCGAAATCGCCGCCGCCAGCGACGACGTGCGCGCGTTCCTCGCGTTTATCGACGCCGGCGAGCGTCCGCTGCTGCGGTGAAACCGATCGGCTTCGTCGCGACCGAGGCGGGGGCGCACTCCAAGTCGCTCCACGTCATTCGCTTTGTTGGAGCACGCCCCTGCCTCGACCGCGACCCGATTGACGCGCGGGGAACAGCATGACGGTCCGCATCGCCCTCTGCGCCGGTGAAACCTCCGGCGACCAACTCGGCGCCGGCCTGGTGCAGGCGCTGCGCGCGCGCTTTCCCGACGCCGAATTCGCGGGCATCGGCGGGGATGCCATGCGCGCCGCCGGCGTGGATACCTGGCTCGACGCCAGCGAACTGGCAGTGATGGGGCTGGCCGAAGTGCTCGCGCACCTGCCGCGCCTGCTCGCGCTGCGCAGGCGCTTGCGCCGGCGCGTGCTCGCTTGGCAGCCGGATGTCTTCATCGGCATCGACGCCCCCGACTTCAACCTGGGCGTCGAGCGCTGGCTGAAGCAGCGCGGCGTGCGCACCGTGCACGACGTCAGCCCCTCGGTCTGGGCCTGGCGCGAGCATCGCGCGGCGAAGATCGGCGAAAGCGCCGAGCGCGTGCTCTGCCTGTTCCCGATGGAACCGCCGATCTACGCGCGGCACGGCGTGGATGCGGTGTTCATTGGTCATCCACTGGCCGATGCGATCCCGCCGCAGCCCGACCGCGCCGCCGCGCGCGCCGCGCTGGGCGAGCCGGCCGATGCGCCGATCCTCGCGCTGCTGCCCGGCAGCCGGCTGGGCGAGATCCGCCGCATGCTGCCGGCCTTCGCAGAAGCCGCCGGCCGACTGGCGCGTGACGTGCCCGGCCTGCGGGTGCTGGTGCCGGCGGCGAATGCGCACTGCCGCGCCGCGATCGACGCGATCCTCGGCGATGCGCCGATGGTCCGCGTCATCGACGGCCAGGCCCAGCGCATCATGATCGCCAGCGACGCGGTGCTGCTCGCCTCCGGCACCGCCGCGCTGGAGGCGATGCTGTGCAAGCGTCCGATGGTGGTGGGCCACCGCATCGCGCCGCTGACCTACCGCATCGTCAAGTTGTTTGGGCTGCTGAAGTCGCGGTTCGTCAGCCTGCCGAACGTGCTGGCCGGCGAAACGCTGATCCCCGAACTGCTGCAGGACGACTGCACGCCGGACAAGCTGCACGCCGCCCTGCTGCGCTGGTTCCGCGATCCCGGCGCGGCGGCCGCGCTGCAGCCGCGCTTCCTCGCCCTGCATGAGATGCTGCGGCGCGACGCTTCGCAGCGCGCGGCGGAGGCGATCGCCGCATTGCTGGAGAACGGATGAGCCTGCGCATCGCCGGTATCGACGAAGCCGGCCGCGGGCCGCTGGCCGGGCCGGTGGTGGTCGCCGCGGTGGTATTCGCGCCTGGACGCACGCCGGTGAACGGGCTGGACGACTCCAAGGCGCTGACCGAGAAGAAGCGCGAGCAGCTCTACCCGCGCATCCTCGAACGCGCGCTGGCATGGAAGATCGTGTTCGTCGAGGCCGACGAGATCGACCGCCGCAACATCTTCCAGGCCACCCTGCACGGCATGCGCGAGG
>CAYYAT010000028.1:0-11721 GCA_964469595.1 uncultured Thermomonas sp. | reverse complement strand
CCGCGCCGGCATCGCCGAGCACCACCTTTGGCGCCGTTACCGCCAAGGTGCCGCCCGCCCGCTCAGGGAGGACGATCTCGAAGTCGGCAAGCCGCTGGTGCTGCCGGTGTACGACCGCTCGGGCGCGCTGCTGATGCCGCAGGGCGCGCTGGTCGAGAACGAGGAGCAGCGGCGGATGCTGCTGCAGCGGGGCAACCTGGTGCCGCTGGCGCGGCGCGCGCCGGCCGCCGTGGATGCGCCGCCGGCGACCACCATCGAGGCGATGAACCAGCTCCACCGCGACGTGGCCATGCTGCACCGGCGCCTGCTCTCCGGCACCGCGGCCGGCGTGCAGGAGCGGGTGGCGCAGCTGATCGCCTGCATCGAAACCCACCTGGCACAGGATGCCGACGCCGCGCTGGCGGCCATGCAGATGCAACTGGATCCGGCCAACCACGCCGCGCGCCAGGCGCATGCCGCCATCATCTGCGTGTTCGCCACCCGGGCGATGGGGATGGAGGCGACCACTGCGCGCGCGCTGGCGGGCGCCGCGCTGACCTACGACCTCGCCCTCGGCCCGCTGGCGGCCCAGCTCAACGGCCAGAGCGAGCGTTTGAGCTACACCCAGCTGGCGCAGGTGCGCGCGCACCCGGAGGTGGGCCTGCGCCTGCTGGAGGCCGCGGGCATCACCGACCCGGTGTGGGTGGACGCGGTGCTGCACCACCACGAACGGCTGGACGGTTCCGGCTATCCGCACGGCCTGCGTGGCGCGGCCATCCGCGAACCGACCCGGCTGCTGGCGATCATCGACATCTATACCGCGATGCTGCGCCCGCGGGTGTACCGCGACGCGCTGCCGGCGCGGATGGCGCTGCGCAGCATCTTCCTCGAGCGCGGCAAGCAGGTGGACGAGGGGCTGGCGATGATGCTGGTCAAGGAACTGGGCGTGTATCCGCCCGGGACCCTGGTGCGGCTGGCCAACGATGAAGTGGGGATCGTCCTGCGCCGCGGCGAGGATGCCGCGCATCCGCAGGTGGCGCGGCTGGTGGCCGCCGACGGTGCGCGCGACGGCGAGCACGTGCTGCGCGACACCCGTCAGCCGGAGTACCAGATCCTCGATTCGGTGCCCTACGACCGCGTGCCCGGGGTGCTGGCGCAGGCGGTTGCGCTGTGGAGCTAGCCGCGCGCGGCGTTCAGCCGCCGCGCTTGGCGACGAGATTGGCCAACTGCACGAAATCGGCAACCGCCACCTGCTCGGCGCGCGCGTCCGCGCGCAGGCCGGCGGCTTCGATCGCGGCAGTGTCGGCCAACCCCTGCAGCGCGTTGCGCAGGGTCTTGCGGCGCTGCCCGAAGGCCGCGCGGACCACGTTCGCGAACGTCGCGCGATCCGCCACCTCGATGCGTTCGGCCGGTTTCGGCACCAGCCGGACCACGGCCGAATCCACCTTTGGCGCCGGCCGGAAGGCGCCGGGCGGCACCGTGAACAGCGGCGTCACCGCGCAGTAGGCCTGCAGCATCACCGACAGGCGCCCATAGACCTTGCTGCCCGGCCCGGCGGCCATCCGCTCCACCACTTCCTTCTGCAGCATGAAGTGCATGTCGCGGATCGCGGCGGCGTGGTCCAGCGCGTGGAACAGGATCGGCGAGGACAGGTTGTAGGGCAGGTTGCCGGCCAGCCGGATCTGCCCGTGGGCGTCACCGCCACGTGCTGCCAGCGCGGTGAAGTCCACGCCCAGCACGTCGCCTTCGATCAGGTGCAGGCGCCCGTGCGCGGTGGCCGCGGCCTGCAGCGGGGCGTGCAGGTCGCGGTCGAACTCGATCGCGGTGAGTTCGCCGTGGCGGTCCAGCAGCGGGAAGGTCAGCGCGCCCTGGCCGGGGCCGATCTCCACCAGCACGTCGCCTGGCTGCGGGTCGATCGCCTGCACGATCTTCGCGATCACGCCTTTCTCGTGCAGGAAGTTCTGGCCAAGGTGCTTCTTGGCCGGTTCGGTGAAGCCGGTGGTCATAGCAGGCGGGTTCCGAGGGGGACGTCGCGGTCGGGCACGCACAGGGCCACCGCGCCGTCGGCATCATGGAAGCCCGTCACCAGGCATTCCGACATGAGCGGGCCGATCTGCTTGGGCGGGAAGTTGACCACCGCCACGACCAGGCGTCCGACCAAGTCCTCCGGCCGATAGTGCACGGTGATCTGCGCGCTGGACTTACGCACACCCAGCGCCGGACCGAAATCGATGTGCAGCACGTAGGCGGGCTTGCGGGCCTGCGGGAAGGGTTCGGCGGACACCACGCGACCGACGCGCAGCTCCACCTTCAGGAAATCGTCGAAGGAAATCGTCTCCATCACGCGTGCTTCCCGATGGCCAGCCGCGTGCAGGTGGTGATCGCGGCGAACAGGCTGGAGGGATCGGCCTTGCCGGTGCCGGCGAGGTCGAACGCGGTGCCGTGATCCACGGCCACCCGCGGGAATGGCAGGCCGAGGGTGATGTTCACCGCATGGGCGAAGTCCGCGTGCTTGAGCACCGGCAGGCCCTGGTCGTGGTACATCGCCAGTACCGCATCCACACCGCGCAGTTTCTCCGGCAGGAAGGCGGTGTCCGCCGGCAGTGGGCCGAGCAGGTGCAGGCCCTCGCCGCGCAGCGCCTCCAGCACGGGGATGATGACGTCCAGCTCTTCGCGGCCGAGGTGGCCGTCCTCGCCCGCGTGCGGGTTCAGGCCCAGCACCGCGATGATCGGCTTGGCGATGCCGAACTGCGTGCGCAGAGACGCATCGACGATACGAAGGTTGCGTGCGAGTGTGTCCGGGGTGATCGCGTCGGGCACCGCCCGCAGCGGCAGGTGCACCGTCTGCAGGGCCACCCGCATCGCCGGGTTGGCCAGCATCATCACCACCTCGCACCCGGCCTCCGCGGCCAGTAGCCCGGTAGTGCCGGTGAAAGGAATGCCGCCGGCGTTGATGGCGGCCTTGTGCACGGGGCCGGTGACCATGCCGTGCAGGGTGCCGGCCAGGCAGTCCCGCGCGGCGCGGGTGAGCGCAGTGACCACGCTGCCGGCATTGGTGGGATCCGGTCGCCCCCAGGCCGGGACGCACGCATGCGGGATGTCCACCAGCGCCAGGCTGTCGGTCCGCGGCGGCGGGCTGCCCGCAGGGTGCAGGTGCAGCGGCAGGTCGAGTGCGGCCGCGGCGCGGCGCAGGGTGGCGGCATCGCCATAGACCACCAGTTCCGCGTCCCAGTCGCGCTGGGCGGCGCGCACGGCGAGTTCGGGGCCGACGCCTGCCGGTTCGCCGGGGATCAGGGCCAGCCGCGGGCGCATCGCGCCCTCAGGGATTGCCGCTGCCCGGCATGAAGGTGCCGGCGGCACCGGCATCCTGCATTTCGCGGGTCGGGGTGACCTTGCGCTTCTCTTTCGGTGTCTCCGGCAATGCCGGCGCGGTGGAATGGCCCTGCGCGTCGCGCACGTCCACGTAGGCCTCGCCGCGCAGTTCGCGCAGGAAGCGGTTCCACTCGTCTTCCAGCTTGCGCCGACCGATGGTCTCGCGGATCTGCGCGCGCAGGTTTTCGTCGCCGGCCGCGATTTCGCGGGTGCCGATGCGCTGCACGATCACCCAGCCGGCATCGGTCTTGAACGGCGCCGAGGTCTGGCCGTCCGCCAGCGCGGCCACCTGCAGGCCAAAGGCGGTGCCGTAGGTGTCGGCGGTGAACCAGCCGAGGTCGCCACCGCGGCGGCGGGTGGTGGCATCGTCGGAGTTTTCGCCGGCCAGCTTGGCGAAGTCGGCGCCGCCGGCCAGTTTGGCCGCCAGCGCGTCGGCCTTGGCCTTGGCCGCGGCGTCGCTGGTCTTGTCATCGACCTTGACCAGGATCTGGCGTGCGGAGAACTGGGTCACCTTGTCGCCGCTGCCCGGCGCCTGGGTGCGGGTGCCCACCAGCTGCAGCAGCTGGAAGCCACTGGGGCCGCGGATCGGGCCAAGGATCTCGCCGTCGTGCATCTGCTGGATGGCGGCGGCGAACGCCGGCGGGATCTCGTTCAGGCTGCGCCAGCCGAGGTCGCCGCCCTCCAGCGCGTTGGGGCTGTCGGAGTAGCGCACGGCGGCCGCGGAGAAGCTCATCTCGCCCTTGTCGATCAGGGCCTTCACGCCCTCGATCTTCTTCTGCGCGGTGGCGATCTGCTCGGGGCTGGCGGCCTCCGGGGTGCCGACCAGGATGTGCGCCAGGTGGTATTGCTGGGTGGCGGTCGCGGCGGCGGTGGCCATCGCCGCGTCCACTTCCGCCTCGCTGACGTTGATGCGGCCCTGGGCGAAGCTCTGGCGCAATTTCTGGGTGACGATCTCGTCGCGCAGGTTGTTGCGGAAGTCGGCGAAGCTCATGCCGTCCTGGGCGATGCGTTCGCGCAGCTGGTCCACGCTCATGCCGTTCTGCTGGGCCACGCCCTGCACCGCGCGCTCGATGTCGGAGTCGGTGGCGGTGATGCCGGCATCCGCCGCGCGCGCCAGCTGCAACCGCATCAGGATCAGGCGCTCCAGCACCTGGCGCTCCAGCACGTTGTCCGGCGGCAGCTGGTTCTCGTTGCCCTTGTACTGGGCGCGGATGTTGGCGATCGCGCGCTCCAGCTCGCTGCGCAGGATCACGTCGTCGTTGACCACCGCCGCGATCTGCTCCACCGGCTGCAGCGGCGCGGTGGCCTGCTGTGCGCCCGCATGCCCGGCCAGCAGCAGGGCCGGCAGCAGCAGGGAGGCGAGGAATCGGGGGGCACGCAGGCGGGAGATGGGCATCATGGATTGGCGTTCGCGGGGGCGGGCTTGGAAGGCTGGCCCGTGGCAGTCTGCGGCGGCACCAGATAAAGGTCGTCGCGATTGTAGCCGAGGATGGATCGGCGCAAGGTGGTCTGGATGTCCTGGCCGGCGGAGCCCAGCCCTTTCAGCTCGATCTCGAACATCAGGGTATTGCCCAGCTGGCCGGCCCGATTCTGCACGTAGCGGCGGGCCACAAGCCGAACCGCGACACAACAGCTGTCCCACTGCACCCCGGCCACGCCCTCCAGCGTCTTGCGGTCGCGCAGCGAGTAGTACTCGCGGCCGACCACGCTCCAGCTGGGGTTGATCGGGTACAGGAAGGAGAAGTCCACCTGCTCCAGCTGCGCGCGGCGGTAGCGGTAGTTGATGTTGATGATCCCGTCGTCCGGGAACAGGTAGCGCGCGCGCAGGCTGGCGAGGTCGGTGCGCTTGAACTTGGGGTCGCGCTGGTAGGACGCGCCGATGGTCCAGCGGTCGGTGGGGGCGTAGCTGGTGTCCACCACCCAGGCCGAATTGCCCTTCTCGGTGATCGGCTCGCCCGGCAGGCGCACCAGCGATTCGCGGAAATAGCGGATCTGGCCGATGCTGGCCGAGAAGCGTTCGAAACCGTCGGACTGGCGGATCATGCGGGTGCTGACCGCCAGCGTGAGCTGGTTGGCGTCGGCCTGGCGGTCGCCGCCGGTATAGCGGTTGTCGCGGAACAGCTGTTCCCAGCTGAAGGTCAGCGGTTGGGTGTCGAACACCGGCATCCCGGACTGATCGACGTAGGGCACGTTCAGATAGAACAGCCGCGGCTCGATGCTCTGCAGGTATTCACGGCCCTTGACCCGGACCTCGCGGTCGAAGAACAGCCCGCTGTCGAGGCTGAAGATGGACTGCGCGCGCGACGGGGTCTTGCCGCTGCCCAGTGCCTGCGCCAGCGCCGGATCCAGCACGTAGCTGGTATAGCGCCAGGCCAGAGTGGGGCGCACGAACCAGGCATCGCCTTCCAGCGGCGCGCTGATCCAGGGCTTGGCGTCGAAGCGCGCGCCGGCCGCGTACACCGGATGCTGGAAGCGCACCGCCTCGGCGTCCACGCCGTAGCTCAGCGGCATCCCGGTGTCGCGCTGCCAGTGCAGGAAGGCGCGCGGCAGGCGGTCGTAGGGCAGCACGCTGCGGTCGAGGGTGTAATCGGCCAGCTGCCAGTGATCGGCGGTCACCCCGGCGGTCCAGCCCCGTCCGGTGCCGAACAACCCGAGGTTGCTGAAGGTGGTCGCGCGCGCCAAACCGTCCAGGCTGCTGCTGAAGTCTTCCAGATAACGCGGGTCGCTGATCCAGATCAGATCGGCGCGCGCCTGCCAGTGTTCGGATACGTTCTGCACGCCCTTGAAGTCGAAGCTCCCGCGGTAGCGGTCGCGCAGGCGGTCGTGCGGCATCCACCAGGCGTTGAGGGTGCCGCGCCCGTCTTCCTGCAGGTAGCGGAACTGCCCGCCCAGCAGCGCGCCGCGCGCCGACATGACGCGTGGGGTGAGGGTGGCGTCGTAGTTCGGCGCCAGGTTCAGGTACACCGGCTGGGCCCAGTCCAGGCCATTGCGGCTGGAGTTGGAGATCGATGGCAGCAGCAGGCCGCTGCGGCGGCGCTCATCGGTGGGGAACAGGAACACCGGGAAATACAGCACCGGCACCTTGCCCAGGCGCAGGCTGGCACCGTAGGCCACCGCCCAGCCCTTTTCGTTGTCGATGTCGATCCGGCGCGCGTCCAGCTCCCAGTGCCGCGCCTGCGGCGGGCAGGTCGAGTAGGTCGCACCGCGCAGGCTGCCTTCCTGGCCGGCCAGGCTCAGGCTGTCGGCCTTGCCGTTGCCGCGCCGCGACAGCAGCTGGTACTGCAGGTCCTGCATGGTGTGGGTGTCGGAGGTCTGGTCGCCTTCCGCGCTGGCCGCGCGCAGGCGCAGGCCATCGGCCTGGAAGCGCACGCTGCCCTCGGCCTTGTAGCGGCCCTCGGCCTTGTCGAAGGTGAGCTGGTCGGCGCCCATGAACTGGCTGCCGCGGCGCATGGTGACGTTGCCCTGGAACACGGGATTGGCATCGGTGCCGCCCAGATGGTCGCCTTCGATGTCGGTGGGGGCGTGCTCGGCGTCGCCAGCCGCCTGCCCGGCGGCCTTGCCCAGCGGATCGATGTTCAGGCCCTCGGGCGCGCGCGGGAAATCCGCGAAGGCCGGCACCGCGTCGCCCACCGGGCACAGCGCCCAGTTCTGCGGCATGTCGTTGGCGGCCTGCGCAGGCAGCGCGGCGGCGATGCAAAGCGGAAGCGGCAGCAGGCGCGGGATCAGGCGCACGAAGGGTCCGGAAGCGGGAAAACGGGGATCAAGCTTGCCGGAAGCGGCCGGAGGCGGCAAACCCGGCGGGCCCTGCGGCGTTCAGGATCGCAGCGCGTCCACGTGCGCCACGCTGCATTCGGCCAGCGCCGCCAGGTCGTAGCCGCCCTCCAGCATCGACACCACCCGGCCATCGCAGTGGCGGTCGGCCAGCGCGACCAGGCGCGCGGTCAGGCGGGCGTAGTCCTCGGCCTCCAGCTGCAGGCCGGCCAGCGGGTCGCGGCGATGGCCGTCGAAGCCGGCCGAGATCAGCACCAGCTGCGGCCGGAACGCGTCCAGAAACGGTAAGAGCTCATCCTCCCAGGCCGCCAGGAATGCGGCGCCTCCGGTGCCTGGCGGCAGCGGGGCATTGAAGATGTTGCCGCAGCCGGTTTCGCTGCGCGCGCCGGTGTCCGGATACAGCGGCCACTGGTGCGAGCTGACGAAGCGTACCCGCGCATCGCTTGCGAAGATCGCCTGGGTGCCATTGCCGTGGTGGACGTCGAAATCGGCGATCGCCACCCGTTCCAGCCCATGCGCGTCGAGCGCGTGGCGGGCCGCCACCGCGATGCTGTTGAACAGGCAGAAGCCCATCGCGGTGCCGGCGGTGGCGTGATGCCCGGGCGGCCGCACCGCGCAGAAGGCGCGGCGGGTGCGGCCGGACAGCACGGCGTCCACCGCCGCCACCCCGGCGCCGGCGGCGCGCAGGGCGGCCTCGGCGGAGGCGGGCGAGAGCACGGTGTCGGGGTCCAGCATCACCCGCTCGCGCGGCTGGCTGTCCAGCACCGTGTCCAGCAGGGCTGCGTCGTGCACCCGCAGCAGCTGGCCGCGGCTGGCACGCGGGGCCTGCTGCCAGTCGAGGTCGGGATGCGCGCGCTCCAGCGCGTCCAGCACCGCGCGCAGTCGCTCGGGGCGTTCGGCATGGCCGGGCCCGGTGTCGTGGGCCAGGGTGGCCGGATGGGTGTAGGCGTGGATCATGGCACCCGCCCCGGCGTGCCTACCTGCGGCGCTCGTGCTGCCACAGCACTTCGCCGTGGCCGGCCGCGCGCGCCAGCACCCGCGCCAGCACGAACAACAGGTCGGACAGGCGGTTGAGGTAGTGCACCGCCTGCGGCCGGATGTCCTCCTGCCGCGCCAGCGCCACCGTCGCGCGCTCGGCGCGGCGCACCACCGTGCGCGCCACGTGGCAGCGCGCCGCGGCCTCGCCGCCGCCAGGCAGGATGAACTCCTGCAGCGCTGGCAGGCCGTCGTTGAAATGGTCCAGCTGCGATTCCAGCGCCGCGATGTCGGCGTCGGAAATGGCGGCATGGCCGGGGATGCACAGCTCGCCGCCGAGGTCGAACAGCTGGTGCTGGATGCGCGTCAGCAGGTCGCGCACGGCATCCGGCAGGTCGGCCGCCAGCAGCAGGCCGATGCAGGAGTTGGCTTCGTCCACCGTACCGTAGGCCTCCACCCGCAGGGAGTCCTTGCCCACCCGCGAGCCGTCGCCGAGGCCGGTGCTGCCGTCGTCGCCGGTGCGCGTGTAGATCTTGCTGAGGCGGTTGCCCATCAGGCGGTCTGTGCGCGCAGGGCCGGCAGCTGGCGGCGCAGCAGTTCGAAGCCGCCGAACAGCAGGGCCGCGTAGACCAGGGTGCCAAGCACGGTCCACTGGAAGAAGGGGATGCCGGCGACCAGCGCGGCCACCAGGCCGGTGGCGTTGCGCGGGTACAGGCCGTCGAAGGCCCACACGCCGGCATTGGTCAGCACGAAGAACAGCAGCGAGCCGGCCAGGGAATAGGCCAGCACGCGCCCGGCCCCGACCTTGCCGCGCAGGCCGAAGCCGAGCACCGCCGACAGCGCGATGCAGGCGTACACCAGCAGGTAGCCGGCGCTGGCGAAGTAGCGCCAGTAGATGCCGCCGTTGGCCAGGCCCAGCACCAGGTCGGAGGCGAACATCGCCAGCAGCGGCACCGCCAGCGCCCAGCCGCGGCGGGCGAAATAGGCGCCGCCGAACAGCGCCACCGCTTCCACCGGCGAGAAGTTCGGCGGATGCGGCAGCACCCGGCTCAGCGCGGCGGCGAAGATCAGCACGGCCAGCAGCAGCGGGCCGGCGGGAAGCAGGGAAGCGGGGCGGTTCATGGGCATGCGCACGGCGGTACGGTGAAGCCGTTAGCATAGCGCAATGTCCTCCCACGCCCCCACGCGCGGCCCGGTGCACGACGTCCTGATCGTCGGCGGCGGATTGGTCGGCGCCAGCCTCGCCATCGCCCTCGATGCGCAGGGCCTGGACGTCGGTCTCGTCGAAGCCGCGCCCGCCGGCGCGCTGCCGCCCGTGTTCGACCAGCGCAACCTCAGCTTCGCCGAAGCCACCCTCAACGCGCTGCAGGCGCTGGGCGTGCTGCCGCTGCTGCGCGCGCCCACCGGGCCTATCCGGCGCATCCACGTCAGCCGCAGTGGCGACTTCGGCCGCATCCGCCTGGACGCCGGCGCTTACGGGCGCGCGGAGTTCGGCCGGGTGGTGGTGGCGCGCGACTTCGGCGAGGCGCTGGAGGCGCGGTTGGCGCAGCTCCGGCATCTCACCCGCTACCGGCCTGCGCGCTTCGTGGGGCTGGAGGAGGGCGACGCCGGCCTGCGCCACGTGCGGATCGCCGATGCCGCGGGCGAACGGGTGCTGCGTGCGACGCTGCTGGTCGCCGCCGACGGTGCCCGCAGCACGGTGCGTGACGCGCTCGGCATCGGCGCGGACGAACACGATTACGACCAGACCCTGTTCGTGACGCGGCTGCGTACGCAGCGCGCGCCCGACGGCACGGCCTACGAGCGCCTGACCGACCACGGCCCGACCGCGCTGCTGCCGCGCGGCGACGGCCACTACGGGCTGGTCCACGGCGTGCCGCGCGAGGAAGCCGAGGCGGTGGCCGCGCTGGACGATGCCGCCTTCCTCGCCCGTGTGCAGGACGCCTTCGGCTGGCGCGCCGGGCGCTTCCTCGCGGTCGGTCCGCGCAGTGCCTATCCGATCCGCCGCTGCGTGGCCGATGTGCTCATCGCGCCGCGCGCGGTGCTGGTCGGCAACGCGGCGCAGGCGATCCATCCGATCGGCGCGCAGGGCTTCAACCTCGGCCTGCGCGATGCGCTCACCCTGGCCGAATGCATCGCCGCCGGCGGTGGCGATCCCGGCGCCGACGCGGTGCTGCAGCGGCATGCCGAACGGCGCGGCGAGGACCGCGCGCGCACCCTGGCGTTCTCCGACGGACTGGCGCGACTGACCGCCAGCAACACCCCACTGCTGCGCCCGCTGCGCAGCGCTGGCCTGGTCGCCAGCGATGCGATGGGCTGGCTGCAGGGCTGGCTGGTCGGCGGCGCGATGGGCTATCGCGGCGACGTGCCGGTGTTGTGCCGCGGGGAAGCCGCATGAGCCGGCGTGGGACGCTGGATGCGGTCGTCGCCGGCGGCGGCGTGGTGGGTGCGGCGGCAGCGCTGGCGCTGGCACGCGCGGGTCTGCAGGTGGCGCTGGTGGAGGCGCGCCCGACCGCGCCGTGGCAGCGCGAGGCGCGCGACCTGCGGGTGTATGCCTTCGCTCCGGACAATGCGGAGCTACTGCGTGGTCTGGGAGTGTGGGAGAAAGTTTGCGCAGCCCGCGCGCAGCCCTATCGCGGCATGCGAGTCTTGGACGCCGCGGGTGGCGATCCGCTGGTATTCGATGCCGACGCGTTGGGGCAGCCCCAGCTGGGCTGGATCGTGGAGAACGCCGTGCTGGTGGAGGCGCTGTGGCAGGCGCTGCCGGCGGCCGGCGTGCGCCTGCATTGCCCGGCGCGGGTGGAGGGGCTGGAACCACTGGACGCCGGCGTGCGCCTGCGCCTGGACGATGGCCTGCAGCTGGAGGCGCACCTGGCGATCGCGGCCGACGGCGGGCAGTCGGCCCTGCGCCAGCTGGCCGGGATCGCGGCCCCGCAGCACGACTACCACCAGCGCGGGCTGGTGGCGTTCGTGGCCAGCAGCGCGCCGCACCGCGACACCTGCTGGCAGCGCTTTCTGCCCACCGGACCGGTCGCGCTGCTGCCGTTCGCCGCGGATGGCGATCCCGCATTGACCGGGCATCTCGGCTCGATCGTGTGGACCTTGCCCGAGGCCGAGGCGCAGCGCCTGCTGCAGGCACCGCCTGCCGAGTTCGAACGCGCCCTGTCCGTCGCGTTCGGCGGCGAGCTGGGCGACTTCGCCCTGCAGTCGCCGCGCGCTGCGTTCCCGCTGCGGCGCCAGCTGGCGGAGACTCAGGTCGCCGGGCGGGTGCTGCTGGTGGGCGATGCCGCGCACGTCATGCATCCGCTGGCCGGGCAGGGCGTGAACCACGGCCTGCGCGACGTGGCCGCGCTGCTCGCACTGGTGCGCGCGGCGCAGGCGCAAGGTGGCGACATCGCCGCGCCGGCACGGCTGGCGCGCTGGGCGCGCCAGCGCCGCAGCGAGAACGCGGTTGGCGCCTATGCGTTCGAAGCGATCAACCGGGTGTTCAGCAACGACGCGCTGCTGCCCACCCTGCTGCGCGGCCAGGCCCTGGGCCTGGCCGGACGCCTGCCGCCGCTGGCGCGCGCACTGTGGCGGCACGCCGCCGGGGTGTGAGCCTGCACGCCACTGGCCGCGCGGCAC
>CAYYAT010000027.1:7528-11846 GCA_964469595.1 uncultured Thermomonas sp. | reverse complement strand
GCGGGTTGCGGATGCCCAGCTTGGGCAGCAGCCACTGCTCGATGCCGGTCATCAGGGTGGCGAAGCTGCGGCCCTTCTTGAACCACTGCTTGAAGTTCTTCGCCTGCAGCAGTTCGGCGTGCAGCCAGCTCGCCTCGAACGCGGCCGGATACGCCGCGAGTTCGTCGCGCGCCCGGCCTTCGCCCAGCGCCGCGAACGCGGCCTCGGCGGCCAGCATGCCGGTCTTGATCGCGGCGTGGCTGCCCTTGATGCGGCTGGCGTTGAGGTAGCCGGCCTCGCAGCCCACCAGCGCGCCGCCGGGGAACACCGTCTTCGGCAGGCTGAGCAGGCCGCCGGCGGTGATCGCGCGGGCGCCGTAGCCGATGCGCTTGCCGCCCTCCAGGTGCTTGCGGATCGCGGGATGGGTCTTGAACCGCTGGAACTCGTTGAACGGGCTCAGCCACGGGTTCTTGTAATCCAGCCCGACCACGAAGCCGACCGCGATCTTGCCGTCCTCGGCGTGGTACAGGAACGAGCCGCCGTAGGTGTCGGCATCCAGCGGCCAGCCGGCGGTATGCACCACCAGGCCAGGCCGGTGCCTGGCCGGATCGGCCTGCCACAGCTCCTTGATGCCGATGCCATAGCTCTGCGGGTCCTTGCCCGCGTCAAGCTTGTATTGGGCGATGAGCTGGCGGCCGAGCTGGCCGCGCGAGCCCTCCGCGAAGATCGTGTACTTGGCGTGCAGCTCCATGCCGCGCTGGAACTGGTCGGTCGGCTGGCCGTCCTTGCCGATGCCCATGTCGCCGGTGGCCACGCCTTTCACCGCGCCGGCGTCGTCGTAGAGCACCTCGGCGGCGGCGAAGCCGGGGAAGATCTCCACGCCCAGCGCCTCGGCCTGCTGCGCCAGCCAGCGCGTCACCGCGCCCAGGCTGACGATGTAGTTGCCCGCGTTCTTGAAGCAGTCCGGCAGCAGCCAGTGCGGCGTGGCCTTGGCGCCGGTTTCGTCGAGGAACAGGAATTCGTCGTCGGTCACCGCCTGCTTGAGTGGCGCGCCGCGCTCGGCCCAGTCGGGGAACAGTTCGGACAGGGCGCGCGGGTCCATGATCGCGCCGGACAGGATGTGCGCGCCGGGCTCGGAGCCCTTCTCCAGCACGCACACCGACACCTCGCGCCCGCCCTCCGCCGCCAGCTGTTTCAGCCGGATCGCGGTGGACAGCCCGCCCGGGCCGGCCCCGACCACGACCACGTCGTAGTCCATCGATTCGCGTTCGATGTGCTCCGGGTTGACGGCATTCATGCGGGATTCTCCTGTGGCGAACCTGCGATTGTCCGGCGTTTGCCGGAGGCGGGCAATCCGCTGGCGTATGGCGCCCTGCGCGCGGGATCAGCGCGGCAGTACGGAGGGTGTCTGCCCGGTGGCCAGCGTCCAGCCGGCGATGTCGCGGCCGAGCGTGCCCAGCGCGGCGGCGAAGGCGGTGGCCAGCGCGCCGGCGTCGTCGCTGGCGGCGGCCTGGCGGACCTCGAAACTGCGGCTGCCGACGATCGCCATCGCGTCCACCTTCAGCAGCTTGGCGCCGACCTCGATGCGCACGTCCGGACGGCCGGCGACCTCGGCCTGGAAGCGACGTACCTCCAGCAGCAGGCGGTACTCGGCGGCCTGACCGCTGCCGGCGCGCGCCACCGCCAGGATCTTGCCGCTGTCCTCCAGCGTGCGCAGCACCGCGGATTCCACCATGGCCGTCGGCGAGCGCGCCCAGGCCGCGCCGCGGTAGGGTTGCAGCTCGTCGCCGCCCGGGCTGACCAGCAGGCGCTGGCCGTCCACCAGCGCGGAGTCGCTGCTGGCGGTCACCGACAGCGACCAGCCCACGGACGGCCAGGCCGGATCCGCCGGCTGCAGCGCCGGCGCGGGGTCGTACACCCGGGTGGCCTGGCGCGGGGCACCGCCCAGCAGGCTGCTGCAGCCGGCCAGCAGCCCGGCCAGCAGGGCAAGGAGAAAGCGCGGGGCGTGGCCTGGGGCGTTCATTTCGGTTCGTATTCCTTGGGTGCGTCGCGCCCCAGCAGGTAGCGCGCGGGATTGCCCTGCAGGCGACCGGACAGCGCGCGCAGGTCGCGCACCAGGCCGCGCAGTTCCACCAGGGTCGGCTCCAGCTGCGGCAGGCCGTCGTGGGTGAAGCTGCGGACCGCCGGGCGGTTCTCGGCGATCATCGCATTGGCATTGCCGGCGGCCGCATCGAGCTTGGCGATGCTGGCGTCGAGCTTGTCCAGCACCGCCGGCAGCCGCTGCACGAGATTGCGGTCGAGGCCCTGCAGGGTGCCGTTGGCGGTATCGAGGGTGGTCTTCATCGCGGCGCTGGCATCGCGCGCGTTGACGATCAGCTGCTCGATATCCTGCCGGCGCGCGGCCAGTCCGGCGCTGGTCTGCTCGAGGTTGGCCAGGGTGGCGTTGATGTGGCGGATGTTGTCTTCGCTCAGCAGCTCGTCCAGCCGCGCCACCAGCCGGTTCGCGCTGTCGGCGATGTTCTGCAGCGCCGAGGGTTCGGTGCGGATCACCGCGATGTCGCTGCCGGGCGGCGGCTGCAGCAGCGGCGCGTTGGGGCTGCCGCCGCTGAGCAGGATGAACGGCACCCCGGTGATGCCCTGCTGCGAGAGCTTGGCGCGGGTGTCCACCTTCACTGGCACGTCCGCCTTCAGCTTCAGCAGCGCCACCACCCGGCGCGGGTCGGCCGGGTCCAGGCTGAGCTTGTCCACGGTGCCGACCGAGATGCCGTTGTACTGCACGCCGCCGCCTTCGGTCAGGCCGACCACCGGCTCGGTGAACACCACCTGGTAGCGCTGCCAGCTGCGGTCTGCGCCGAACTTGGTGGCCCACAGCACGAACAGCAGCAGGAACACCGTCGCCAGCAGGGCGAAGCTTCCGATCAGTACGTAGTTGGCGCGGGTTTCCATCGTCCGGACTTTACGGCATGGGCGTGTGCGGCGCGTCCGCGCGGCCCGTTGAAGTAGTCCTGCACCCACGGGTGGTCCAGGGTTTCCAGTTCGCGCACCGGCGCCACCGCGATGATCTTGCGGTCGGCCAGCACCGCCACCCGGTCGCAGATCGCGTACAGGGTGTCGAGGTCGTGGGTGATCAGGAATACGGTCAGCCCCAGCGCCTCGCGCAGGGTGTGCAGCAGCTGGTCGAACGCGGCCGCGCTGATCGGGTCCAGCCCCGCGGTGGGCTCGTCCAGGAACAGCAGCGGCGGGTCCAGCGCCAGCGCGCGCGCCAGCGCGGCGCGTTTGCGCATGCCGCCCGACAGCTGCGAGGGCAGTTTGTCCAGTGCATCCGCCGGCAGCCCGGCCAGCTTCACCTTCAGCAGCGCCAGTTCGTAGCGCAGCGAGTCCGGCAGGTCTGGGTAGTACTCCTTCAGCGGCACCTGCACGTTCTCGCCGACCGTGAGCGAGGAGAACAGCGCGCCGTCCTGGAACAGCACGCCGATGTTGCGTTCGATATGCCGGCGCAGCAGCGGGTCCTGCGCGCGCGCGTCCACGCCGAGGATGTCGATCCGGCCCGCAGCCGGCACCTGCAGCCCCAGCAGGCTGCGCATGAACACCGACTTGCCGCTGCCGGAGCCGCCGACCACCCCAAGGATCTCGCCGCGGCGCACGTCCAGGTCCAGCCCATCGTGCACCACCTGCTGGCCGAACCGGTTCACCAGGCCGCGCACGCGGATGATCGGCGCGTCCGCGCCGGCGGCGGCATCCCGTGCGTCCATGCGCTCCGCGCTGGCGTCCTGCGCGTTCAGAAGCCGATCTCCATGAACCACAGCGCGGCCAGCGCATCCAGCACGATCACCAGCGAGATCGCCTGCACCACGCTGGAGGTGGTGCGCTCGCCCAGCGATTGCGCCGTGCCCTGGACCTGCAGGCCCTCGAGGCAGCCGATCAGCGCGATCGTGAGCGCGAAGAACGGCGCCTTGGCCATGCCGACCACGAAGTGGTGGATGTTCATGGTCTCCTGCATGCGGGTCAGATAGGCGGCGGCCGGGATGTCCAGCATCGTCGTGCCAACCGCCAATCCGCCCAGCAGGCCGGCCATCATCGCGATGAACGCGAGCAGCGGCAGCATCGCCAGCAGCGCCAGCACCCGCGGGATCACCAGCAGGTCGATCGGATCGAGGCCGAGCACCCGGATCGCGTCCACTTCCTCGCGGTTGACCATCATCCCGATCTGCGCAGTGAACGCGCTGGCGGTGCGCCCGGCCAGCAGGATCGCCGCCAGCAGCACGCCGAACTCGCGCAGGAACGCGATGGTGACCAGCTGCACCACGTAGATGGTGGCGCCGAAATCGGCCAGCACGGT
>CAYYAT010000027.1:0-7518 GCA_964469595.1 uncultured Thermomonas sp. | reverse complement strand
CGCCCAGGAACGCGATCACCGCGCCCACCATGAACGACAGCAGGGCCACCAGCGGCACCGCGTCCAGCCCCACCTGCTCCATGTGGTGCACGGTCGCGGTGAGCCGCAGCCGGCCCGGCTCCTTCAGCAGGCGCACCAGCTTCACCAGCACCTCGCCGAGGAAGGCCACCAGTGCCAGCACTTCGCGCGCATTGGCCACGATCGCGCGCCCCAGGCGCTCCAGCGCGGCGGTGAAGCCGGTGTCGCGGCGGCCCTTGGGGCGGTCGTCGTGCACGTCCTCGATCGCGGTGATCAGCGCCTGGTGCTCGTCGCGGAAGCGGAAGCGGTCGAACGCCAGGCCGCGGCGGTCGGCGCAGCGCAGCAGCTGCAGCACGCCCAGCGAATCCAGGCGGTCCACCCCGCGCGCGTCGATGCAGGCGATGCCGTCCGGGACCGCGCGCAGCACCTCGCCGATCTCGGCCGAGAAGCGCAGCGTCCAGCGCCCGCCCAGGCGCAGCACCTGCGGGTCGCCGGGATCGGGGCTGGCGCTGGGCGGATGATGGTTGGGTGCGCGGCTCATGCGCGGGCAAGCTTACGCAAAGCCGTGATGCGGGTGTGAATCCGGCGCGCGCATGTCATGCTTGGGCGATGCACGCGCACGCCCGCCACGACGCCGTTTCCTACACCGAGCGTGTCGCCTTCGTGGTGGACCTGGCCGCGCACCTGCACGCCTACGGCACCACCGCGCAGCGCCTGGAGGGGGCGATCGTGGGCGTGGCCAGGCGGCTGGGACTGGACTGCGAGCCGTGGGTGAACCCCACCGGCATGATCCTGGCCTTCAGCGACCCGCGGCGCGCGCCGGGCGAGACCGAAACCACCCGCGTGATCCGGCTCGGCGGCGGCGACACCAACCTGTACAAGCTGTGCGAGGCCGACCGCATCGCCGAGGACGTGCTGGCCGGGCGCATGCAGGTGGCGGAGGGGCGGCAGGCCCTGCGCGCGCTGCAGCGGGTGGCCGGGCGCCGCGGGCGGCTGATGCAGGTGCTGGGGTTCGCGCTGGCGTCGGCCGCGGTGGCCGGGCTGCTGCGGCTGCCGTGGCTGGACATCGGCACCGCCGCCGCGATCGGGCTGGTGATCGGTCTGCTGGAGCTGGCAGTGCAGGCGCGCCCGCAGCTCGGCGAGGCGTTCGAGGCCATCTGCGGGCTGGTGGCGGGCGCGATGGTGATCGCGGTATCGGTCTGGATCGGCCCGCTCAACCTCAACACCGTGATCATCGCGTCGCTGATCGTATTGCTGCCCGGCATGGCGCTGACCAACGCGATGAACGAGCTGACCAGCCACCACCTGGTGTCGGGCACCGCGCGCTTCGCCGGTGCGCTGACCACCATCCTCAAGCTGACCATTGGCACCGCGATCGCGCTCGGCCTGGCCGGCCTGCTCGGGATCGAGCCGCAGGTGCGCGCCTTGCGACCGCAGCCGGACTGGGTGATGTGGGCGGCGCTGGCGCTGGGCGCGTTCGCGTTCGCGGTGCTGTTCCGCGCCCACCGCCGCGACTATCCGCTGGTGATGGCGGCGGCGGCCTCCGGCTATTTGATTTCGCGCTATGGCGGCGAGTGGTTCGGCCCGCAGGCGGGGCTGTTCCTGGCGGCGCTGCTGACCACCGCCGCCGGCAATCTGTACGGGCGCTGGTTCAACCGCCCGGGCGCGCTGATCCGGCTGCCGGGCCTGATCATGCTGGTGCCCGGTAGCGTGGCCCTGCGCGGCGTGATCACCCTGGTCCAGGCGCAGGACCTGGGGGCTGGGCAGGAGGCCGCGCTGGCCGCGCTGAATACCCTGATGGCGCTGCTGGCCGGGCTGCTGTTCGGCAACCTGCTGGCGAGCGCGCGCCGCAACCTGTGACGGCGCGGCCGGGTAGCCCCCGGATTTCCGGCTTTGCGCGAATGGCCCGCCGGGCCGGCAAGGCGGTCTTGCATCCGGCTGCCCGAATGCGGCCAACCGCAGGGCGGGCGGTATGCGCCGGTGCCGTATCGGATTTTCGCGCGGGGGAAAAGAAAACGCCGGCGCGGGCCGGCGTTTTCCCTGTGCGCACGCGGGATCGGGTCCCGGTCGCGTCGCGATCACTTCTGGATCAGGAACTCTTCCAGCTTGCGGCCGGCGGCCAGCTCCGCCGCCAGCCAGCGCGGCGGACGCCCACGGCCGGTCCAGGTGTCCTTTTCATTCGCCGGATTGCGGTACTTCGGCGGAACCTTGCCGCCGCTGCGCTTGGCGGCGGCCTTGCGCGCCTTCTTCGGCGCGGCGGGGGCGCTGCCGCTACCGGACTTGCCGTACAGCTCCTCGAAGGTCCAGCCGGCGCTCTTCAGCAGCTTGGCCACCGCGGCCTTGGTCTGCGCGGCGGGCTTGCGCTTGGCCAGAAGTTTCTTGCGCTTGTTGGCGCGCGCGATCAGGGCAGCCAGTTCCTGCGGGCTGAGAGTGTCGATATTCATGCTCATGGTGGGTTTCGACTTTTTGGAATGAAGGGAGTATCCAGTCCGTTGGATGCGCGGATCATACTCCGATTCATTCCATTCGCGCAGATTCTTCCGGGAAACCCACGTGGTTTCCGGAATATGCGTTCAGGAAGCCGTGGAAGCTGGGCTCAGGCGCGGAGCTTTTCCAGCAGCGCGGCGCGGTCGAGCTGTTCGGATTCACTGGCGGTGCGCGCGCGGTATTCGAACGTGCCGGCGTCCAGCCCGCGCGCGGAGACCACCACCCGGTGCGGAATGCCGATCAGTTCGATATCCGCGAACATCGCGCCGGGGCGCAGGCCGCGGTCGTCGAGCGCGGCGTCCAGCCCGGCGGCGTTCAATTCCGCATACAGCGCTTCCGCCGTGGCGGTCACCGCCGGGTCATTCTTGGGATTGATCACGCATACCACCACCCGCCACGGCGCCATCGCCGGCGGCCACACGATGCCGGCAGCGTCGTGGTTCTGCTCGATCGCCGCGGCCACGATCCGCGACACGCCGATCCCGTAGCAGCCCATCGCCGGCGCGACCGCCTTGCCTGCGGCGTCCAGCACGCTGCAACGCATCGCCTCGGAATACTTGCGGCCAAGCGCGAATACGTGGCCGACCTCGATCCCGCGCGCCATCCGCAGCGTGCCCTTGCCGTCCGGCGAGGGGTCGCCCTCGACCACGTTGCGGATGTCCGCCACTTCGGGTTCGGGCAGGTCGCGGCCCCAGTTGACGCCGGCAAGGTGGAATCCGGACTTGTTGGCGCCGACCACGAAATCGGCCATCGTCGCCACCGTGCGGTCGGCGATCACGCGGATCGGCCGGCGCGGCCGCAGCGGGCCGAGGAAGCCCGGTTCGCAGCCGAGGTGGTCGAGGATTTCCGCCTCGCTCGCCAGCCGGTAATCGGCCAGCCCCGGCAGTTTCGCCAGCTTGATTTCATTGACCACGTGGTCGCCGCGCACCAGCGCCAGGGTGAATTGCGGCGCGCCGTCGCCGTCCGTTCCCATCACCGCCACCGATTTCACCGTGCGCGCCAGCGGGATGCCCAGCAGCGCGGCGACCTCCTCGCAGGTTTTCTGCACGGGGGTGGCGACTTCGCGCAGGGATTCGGCCGCGGCCGCACGCGGGCCGGGTGCGGTCGCCTCGGCCAGTTCCACGTTGGCGGCGTAATCGGATGCATCGGAATAGGCCAGCGCGTCCTCGCCGGAATCGGCCAGCACCTGGAACTCGTGCGAGGCGCTGCCGCCGATCGCGCCGGTGTCCGCCGCCACCGCGCGAAACTTCAGGCCCAGACGGGTGAAAATGCGCGAATAGGCGGCATACATGTTGCGGTATTCCGCCCGCAGCGAATCCTCGTCGATATGGAAGGAATAGGCGTCCTTCATGATGAATTCGCGCGCGCGCATCACCCCGAAGCGCGGACGGATCTCGTCGCGGAACTTGGTGGTGATCTGGTACAGGTTCACCGGCAGCTGCTTGTAGCTGGAGAATTCCTGGCGGAAGAAATCGGTGACGGCTTCCTCGGCGGTCGGGGTGAAGCAGTATTCCTGCTCCTTGCGGTCGCGGATCTTCAGCAGCTGCGGCCCGAACTTCGCCCAGCGCCCGGTTTCCTCCCACAGCTCCTTCGGCTGCACCGAGGGCATCGCCATTTCGATCGCGCCGGCGCGGTCCATTTCCTCGCGCACCACGGTTTCCACCTTGCGCAGCACGCGCAGGCCCAGCGGCGACCAGGTGTACAGGCCGGCGGCCAGCTTGCGGATCATGCCGGCTTTGAGCATCAGCTTGTGGCTGACGATCTCGGCTTCGGCCGGGGTTTCCTTTTCGGTGCGGAGATGGAACTGCGACAGGCGCATGCGGAGGGCTTCGACACGGGGCGGAACGCGCATTTTGCCATGCGCACGCGCCGTGAATCCGGCTGGACGGGGCCTGCGCGATCAGCGCGTGCCGTCGACCTCGATGCCGTCCTTCGGGGTCTTGCGGATGCGCTCGTAGCGGTGGTCCTTCGGCGGTTCGTCGCTGACGTGCAGGGTGCCGGCGTCGTCGCGCCAGCGGTACAGTGCATCCACGCGCTCGGCCTGGATCGCCGCGGCCTCGGCGGCCGCCTGCTGCTCCTGCGCGCGCCGCGGCATCTCCACCGTGTACCACCAGCGGGCCGCGGCGGCGGCCGCCAGCGCCAGCAGCACCAGCCAGAGCCATTGCCTCATGGTGGCCTCAGGGCTTGCCCGGCGGGCAGAACGCCTTCACCGCGGCCGCGTTCAGCTCGGTCTGGGCCTTGCGCTCGTCGGCGCTCAGGTTGCGGTCGGGTTTGCCGTCGCCGTTGCTGTCGTAGCCGATCGGCTCCCCGCCCTGCAGGCGCTTGAGGTTGGCGCGGGCATTGGTGCACTGCTCGCTCTCGGCGGCCTGCTTGGGCTCGCTGGGCGCGGTGGTGCCGGTGCGCACGTCGATGTCGCGGGTCTGGTGGGTATTGCTGGGCGGGGTGTCGGTGTAGTGGGTGACGCCGCTGGCGTCCTTCCACTGGTACACGCGCTGCTGCTGCTGGGCCGTGGCCGGCGCGGCCAGCGCGGCGGCCAGCACGGACAGAACGAGGAAACGGGCGAGGGTCATGGCGGGCTCCGGGGGAATGCCGGCCGATTCCAGCACCGCGCCGGCTCCACCGCAACCCCGTAAACTGGGGTCATGGACGAAAATCTCGACCCTTCGCCGCGCCCGCGCGGCCGCGGCATCTACCTGCTGCCCAACCTGTTCACCACCGGCGCCCTGTTTGGCGGGTTCTATTCGATCATCGCCGCCTCGCAGGGGCGGTTCGAGGCGGCCTGCATCGCGATCTTCATTTCCGCGGTGCTGGACGGGCTGGACGGGCGGGTCGCGCGGCTGACCAATACCCAGAGCGAATTCGGGGTGCAGTACGACTCGCTGTCCGACCTGATCAGCTTCGGCATGGCCCCGGCCATGCTGATGTACCACTGGGCGCTGGTGTCGCTGAAGCTGGACGGGCCCACCCTGGGCAAGATCGGCTGGCTGGGCGCGTTCCTGTACGCGGCCTGCGCGGCGCTGCGGCTGGCGCGGTTCAACAGCCAGGTGGGCACGGTGGACAAGCGCTGGTTCATCGGCCTGGCCAGCCCCGCCGCGGCCGGGCTGGTGGCCAGCTTCGTCTGGGTCTGCCACGAGTTCGGCGCCTCCGGCGTGGAATTGCGCTACGCCGCGCTGGCGGTGGCGGTGGTGGCCGGCCTGCTGATGGTCAGCCGGATCCGCTACAACAGCTTCAAGGGCAACCGCCAGGGGCCGAAGGCCGATCGCGTGCCGTTCTTCGTGCTGGTGCTGGTGCTGGCGGGATTGATCGCGCTGTGGGTCGCCCCGGCGATCACCCTGCTCGGCGTCACCACCCTATATGCGCTGTCCGGCCCGCTGCTGTGGTTCAAGCGCCGGCGCCTGCCGCCGGAGGTCGCCGGTTGAGTTGGGATCCGTTCCAGCGCGCGGTGCTGGCCGAACTCGGCCACGACGTCTACCGGGTGGCCGCGGCGCCGGCAGCCGCCGCGCCTGTTCCCGCGACGGGGCACTCCGCGCCGGCGGAGGCCGGGTCGGGCGCAGCCACGGGGAGCGATGCGCGCGATGCGGCCCTGCTGGCGAAGCTGGCGCAGGCGGCGCGGCTGTCGCCGCAGGCGTTGCTGGCACAGCAGACCGGGATCGCCGACCTGCTGCCGCGGCTGCGCACCGATCCGGCGGCCAAGCGGGCGCTATGGCCGCGCCTGCGCGCCCTGCGCCGGGGGCGGGCATGAGCAGCACCGCGGCCGAGGCCTATGCCGCCGCGGCCCAACCCGGGCTGCGGCCCATGCGCGAGGCCGACCTCGAGGCGGTGATGGCGATCGAGCGCCGCGCCTATCCATTCCCGTGGACGCCCGGCATCTTCCGCGACTGCCTGCGCGCCGGCTATGCGATGTGGGTGCTCGAGCGCGCGGACGGCGGGTTGGCCGGCTACGGCGTGCTCAGCATCGCCGCCGACGAGGCGCATGTGCTGAACCTGTGCACGGCGCCCGGGCACGAGGGCCGCGGCCTCGGCCGGCGCATGCTGCAGGCGCTGCTGAAGATCGCGCGCGGGCACGGCGCGCAGCGGGTGTTCCTCGAGGTGCGACCGTCCAACCGGCGCGCGATCGACCTCTACCAGCGCAGCGGCTTCAACGAGATCGGCCGCCGCCCGCGCTACTACCCGGCGGTCGGCGGCCGCGAGGACGCGATCGTGATGGCGATGGAGCTGCTGCCGGAGTGATCGCGCCGGGGCGCGGGCCGCGGCCGTTCATCCTTCGACAGGCTCAGGACGAACGGGCTCTACGCGTGCGGCAAACTCCGGGTGAGCGTGCTCTCAACCTTCGACAGGCGCAGGGCCAAAGGGGCGGCGGCGTGCGAAGGCTCACCCCAGCCGCGCGCGCTGCTCGGTGAGCGCGGCGAGCTTGCTGCTCCAGTCGGCCAGGCGCTGGCGCTCCTGTTCCACCACCGCAGCCGGCACGCCGGGGCCGAACTTGGCCAGCTTGGCCTCGCTCTTGGCTTTCTCCGCGCCGACCTTGGCCAGCTCCTTGTCCAGGCGCGCGCGTTCGGCGTCGAGGTCCACCAGCCCTTGCAGCGGCACGAACAGCTGCAGCTCGCCCACCACCGCTGGCGCCGCGGCCGGCGGTTCGCCGGTAATCGCCTCGATCCGCTCCAGCTTGCACAAAAAGCGCAGCTGCGCGTCGAAGCGGGCGATGCGCGCCGCGTCCTCGGCGCTGCCGCCGCGCAGGAGCAGCGCGATCTGCCTGGCCGGCGAGACGCCGAGCTCGCTGCGGATGCGGCGCAGCGCGGTCACCATCGCCTGCAGCCACTCGATGTCGGCCGCGGCCTGGGCGTAGGCATCGGCATCGATCGCACCCGCCTGCGGGTACGGCTGCAGCATGAGGCTGCCGGACTTGCCGAGCCGCGGCGCCACCGCCTGCCACAGCTCCTCGGTGATGAACGGGATCAGCGGGTGCAGCAAGCGCAGCAGCGCATCCAGCACGTACAGCAGGGTGTGGCGGGTGCT
>CAYYAT010000026.1:6677-11894 GCA_964469595.1 uncultured Thermomonas sp. | reverse complement strand
CCGGATCGCGGCCTGCCTGAAACGGCTGCCGCTGCGCCTGCGCGCCCCGCGCCCGCTGGCCGAGGCGATCTCCAGCGCCGGCGGCGTGCGGTTCGAGGAGTTCGACCCGATGCTGATGCTGCACGGCCTGCCGGGCGTGTTCTGCGCCGGCGAGATGCTGGACTGGGAAGCCCCGACCGGCGGCTACCTGCTCACCGCCTGTTTCGCCAGCGGCCGCCTCGCCGGCGAGGGCGCGGCGCGCTGGCTGCAGGCGCGCACCTGAGCCATCCCGCCCCGGCCCCGCCTTTCAGCGTTTGTCCGTCGCGGCGTTGCCGGTCGCCGCTTTCTCCGCCGCCGCCTTGGCCGCCTCCGCCGCGGCGCGCGCGCGCTCGGCCTGGTCCTGCTGGAACTCGGCCATGTACGGCAGGTCGCGCAGCACCTTCGAATGCGGATCCAGGGTGTAGCTCTCGTCCGCCGCGATCGGAACCGCGCCCTGCCCGCCGGTCATCGGCACCTCGACCACGCGGCGGCCGATCCGCACCTGCACTGGCATCGGGAACGGCCGCCCGCCTTCCACCTGCCAGCGCAGGCGCAGCATGCCGCCGTCACGCGCGGCCAGCAGCGCCGGCAGCTGCACCGTGCGCAGGTAGGCATCGAAGAACCAGCGGTAGTCGCGGCCGGTGACGCGGCTCACGATCGCGACGAAATCGTCGGTCGAGGCCTGGCGCGGCTGGAACTGCCCGGGCCGGGGATCATCACTGCCGTACACCAGCTCGCGGATGCTGCGGAAGAAGGCGTCGTCGCCGATCAGCCCGCGCAGGGTGTGCAGCATCAGCGCGCCCTTGTAGTACACGTCGTTGCCCGGGCCGCGGCTGGCATCCGAGACGTCCTTCTCCAGCATCGGGCGGCCGGCCACCACCGGGTGCTTCAGCATCAGCACCGAGCGCATCTTCATCAGCGCGGCAAAGTACTCCATGTCGCCGCGCAGCCACTGCAGGTACAGCGGCTGCATGTAGGTGGCGAACCCCTCGTGCAGCCAGAAGTCATCCCAGTCGGTGTTGGTCAGCTGGTTGCCGAACCACTCGTGCGCGAATTCGTGCTGCAGCAGCCAGTCGTAGCCGGTCTCGGCCTTGCGGTAGTCGTTCCCATAGGCATTGATGGTCTGGTGCTCCATGCCCAGGTGTGGGGTTTCCACCACCCCCATCTTCTCGTCGCCGAACGGGTACGGACCGATCCGCTCCTCGAAGAACTCCAGCATCGGCGCGAACTGCGCGAACAGCCCCTCGGCCTGCGCGCGGCGGCCCTTGAGGTACCAGAAACGCAGCGGGATGGTGTTGCCGTAGCGGGATTTGTAATCGGCCTGCAGCAACTCGTATGGACCGATGTTGAGCGCGATCGCATAGGTCGCCGGCTGGCGCGCGCTCCAGTGGTAGGTGCGCCAGCCGTCCTGCTCCTCCATCCCGGTCTGCACGCCGTTGCTGGCCGCCACCAGCGGCGCCGGCACCGTGATGTGCTGCACCACCCGCTCCGGCTTGGCCAGCGGGTGGTCGATGCACGGCCACAGGAGGTCGCAGCCCTCGCCCTGCACTGCGGTGGCCACCCACGGCTCCCCGGTCAGTGCGGTGGCCCAGACGATGCCGCCGTCCCATGGCGCCTTCTTCGCCTCGTGCGGGTGCCCGGCATAGCGGATATGCAGCACCGGCCGCGCCCCGGCCGGCAGCGGCGCCTCCAGCGCGATGCGCATCCGCCCTTCGGGGTTGCTCCAGCGCACCGGGCGGCCGTCCACCTCCACCGCGGAGACGGCGTAATTGCGGTCCAGGTCCACCACCAGCGCCCGCAGCGGCCGGGACAGACGCAGGGTGAGGTGCGCGTCCGCGTCCAGCCACTTGCGCGCGGGATCAACCTTGAACGCGAGATCGGCCAGTTCGATCGTGGTCGCCAGCTGCTCCGGGGTGCGCGGCAGGCCGGTGGCGGCGGTGGTGGCGGTCAGCGGCGGCTGTTCGGCGTGCAGCGCGGCGGCGGGCACGCACAGGGCGAAGGCAAGCAGGCAGCGGCGGACGGACATGGCGAAAGGCACCGGAGGGACTTCCACCACCTTGGCACGATCGCCGGCACCCCGTCACTGTCGTTGGTCATGCGCCGCGGCTGAAGCCCGGCTTCACGCATTCTGAACGCACACTGGCGGCCCTTTGCGGGGCGCGTGAATCTCAGCCACGATTCATCCCGAAAACCGCCTACTGCCAGCACGGGCGCGAATGGGTCGCGCCCGGGGAGACACCCGCCATGAACCGCATTCCCGCTTTCCGTCCGCTGGCCCTGGCCGTGCTGGGCTCCGCGCTGGCACTGGGCGCATTGGTGCCCGCGGCCGCCCAGGACAACGGTGACCGCCAAGAGGGGCGCTGGCAGCGTCAGGCCGAACGCGCACGTCCCAGCCCGCCACCCGCGCCGGAAAGCCGGCAGCCGGCTCCGGCCCCGGCCATGCGTGGCAACGACTTCCCGCGCCCGGCGCCGATCGAACCGCCGGCGGCACGCATCGAGCGCCCGCCGTTCAACCCCGGCCAGGCGGCCCCCGAGATGCGCCTGCCGCGCGGCCAGGACGCGCAGCGCCAGGAGAACTGGGGCGAATTGGCCCGCCAGCAGATGCAGCGCGAGCAACAGGATGCCCAGCGCGAGCAGCAGCGCCGGCGCTTCGACGAGCAGCGCATGGCGGACCAGCAGCGCATCGAGCTCCAGCGCGAGCAGCAGCGCCAGCGTTTCGAGGACCAGCGCATCGCCGACCAGCAGCGGCTGGACATGCAGCGCGAGCAGCAGCGCCAGCGCGTCGAGGACCAGCGCATGGCCGACCCGCAGCGGCACAACGACGGCAACCGCCCGGCGCAGGCCCCGCGCAGCCCACAGGACTGGGCGATCCAGCAGGGCCTGGAGCGCGAGGCGCAGGCGCGTCGCAACGAGCAGGGCCCGTCCGGACGTCCCGGCTGGCCCGGCAACCGCGGCGATGACCGCCCCGGCCGCATTCCGGATGCCGAGCGCCAGCGCCGGATCGAGGAGCAGCGCCGGCAGCAGGCGGAGTGGCAGCGCGACGAGGCGCGCCGCCGCGCCGACTACGACCGCCAGCGCGACCGGCTGGAACGCGAGCGCCGCAACGCCCAGTACCGCTACCAACAGGACTACTGGCGGCGCTGGATGGCGGCACAGGCGCGCTGGAATGCGTACCGCTTCGACTACTACAACGATCCGTTCTTTTACACGCCCTACAGCTACCGCTACGGCTTCGACGGCCGCTGGTACAGCACCAACAGCTACGGCGCGGAAGTCCTGCGCCAGGCGGTGCGCGACGGCTACCGCGAAGGCTGGTACGCCGGCCAGGCCGACCGCTACGACCGCTGGCGGTTCGACTACCGCGGCAACTACGCGTGGATCGACGGCAGCTACGGCTATCCCGGCTACTACGTCAGCTTCGACGCCTACCGCTACTACTTCCGCCAGGGGTTCGAGCGCGGCTACCGCGACGGCTACTACGGCCGCTACGAATACGGCCGCTACGAAGACGGCAGCGCCGTCATCCTGCCGGCGGTGCTGGGGATGATCCTGGCCTTCAGCATCATCCACTGAGGCGCGCGTGTTCCGCTTCCCCAACGCCCGGCCTGGTGCCGGGCGTTGTCTTTTCGGAACGGGATCAAGCCGCTCAGCGCAGCTGGCTGTCCTTGCTGCCGCGACGGTTGTAGCCGGCGAACGCGGCCTCCTCGGCATCGCGCGCCTGCTGGCAGGCCACGCACAGGCGCACGCCGGGAATGGCCTTGCGCCGCGCCTCCGGGATCGCCGCCTCGCATTCCTCGCAATGGCTCAGCCCCGGCCCGCTGGGAAGCCGGCTGCGTGCCCGCGCGATGCCGTCCTTCACGGTCGCATCGATCTGTTCCTGCACCGCCCCGTCGCCCGCCCAACCGGTGGCCATGCCCACCTCCCGCCGCCTGCCATTGCCATCCCGCCGCGACGATACACCCGGCGCCGCCTGCGGACTGCCCGGGAGCTGAACGCCGGCATGACCGTCCGTCGGAAATAGAACAATTTTTCTAGACAAATTTTTCTATCAAGGGCAGCATCCCTCCAACCCCGATGGAATGCCCACGCCTCGCCATGCCCAAGCCCCGCCTGCCGAAGCCGACCCCCGCCGAACTCGACGTGCTGCGCACGCTGTGGCAGCTCGGCCCCAGCACCGCCCGCCAGGTCCATGAAGCGCAGCAGCGCGAGCGCCCGGAGCTGTCGTACGCGAACGTGCTGCGCCTGCTCCAGATCATGCACGGCAAGGGCCTGCTGAGCCGCGACGAACGCCAGCGCGCGCACGTCTATGCGCCGGTGCAGGCACAGGGCTCGCTGCAGAACCGGCTGCTGGACGACCTCATCCACAAGGCGTTTTCCGGCTCCGGCAAGGCGCTGGTGATGGCGGCGCTGCGCGGCAACCGGGTCAGCGACGAGGAACGTGCCGAAATCCAGCGTTTCCTGGAGGAGAACCGCGATGCGTGATGCCTTCTTCCTGCTGGCGCCGGCGCTGGGGGCCACCCTGCTGCACTTCCTGTGGCAGGGGGCCGTGCTGGCGCTGCTCGCGTCCGCCACCCTGGCCCTGCTGCGCGACGCCCGCGCGCAGACCCGCTACGCCGTCGCCTGCCTGGCCCTGTTCGCCGCCCTGCTGTCGCCACTGCTCACCCTGGGCTGGTTGCTGGCCAGCCCGTCGCTTGCCGCATCCGCCGTCGGCGCCGACCTGCCGACGACGGCACCCGCCGCACTCTCCGGCTGGCTGCTGCTACCCGAAGTCGCCACTTCCGGCGCTACCGTCCGCTGGCCCTGGCTGGTGCTGGGCTGGGCGACGGGAGCCGGGCTGCTCTCGCTGCGGATGGCGGGCGGGCTGCTCTGGATCGGGCGCCTGCGCCGCCGCGCATGGGCGGACGGCAACGGCGTCCTGCAGGCCATGGCCGATCCCCTGGCGCTACGCATCGGACTGCGGAGCCCAGTCCTCGTGCGATTGAGCCGGGACATCGCCTCGCCGGTCGTGGCCGGCTGGTGGCGGCCGATGGTGCTGGTGCCCGCCGGCACGCCGGGCGTGAAGATCCTGCGGCCGCTGAACGTGTTCGGCTACGACGACGCGCCGCACGGCCACTGCGAGGTCGTGCTGGAGAACGTGCGCGTGCCCGCCGCGAACATCCTGCTCGGCGAGGGCCGCGGCTTCGAGATCTCGCAGGGCCG
>CAYYAT010000026.1:0-6667 GCA_964469595.1 uncultured Thermomonas sp. | reverse complement strand
CCTGGCCCTGCGCATGCCAGCGCCGCTGCTCGAGGCACTGATCGCGCACGAACTGGCGCACGTACGTCGCCACGATTACCTGGTCAACCTGCTACAGGGCGTGGTCGAGACCCTGCTGTTCTACCACCCGGTCGTTTGGTGGCTGTCACGTCGTATCCGCGAGGAGCGCGAGCTCATCGCCGACGATCTGGCCGCCAACGCGCTGGGGGATCGCCGCCGGCTGGCGCTGGCCCTGGCGGAACTCGACCGCTCGTTCGATGCATCCACCCCCACGCTCCCACGCTTCGCACCGGCCGCCCGAGGAGGCCAGCTCATGGCACGCATCCAGCATCTGATCCGCCCCCGCCGTTCCGGCATTGCCCGCAACCAGCTGCTGTCGCTGGCCAGCTTGCCGCTGCTTGGCCTGGCCCTGGCCGGCATCGCGGCCTATGCGCAGGCCACGCCTGCCCAGACCGCACCCGTGCAAGCCTCCACCGGCCTGCCCCCGCCGCCTCCGCCGGCACCGCCTGCGGCGCTGGCGGACCCCACGCCGCCTGCACCGCCGTCCGAACCCGCACCGCCCGCCCCCCTGGCCCCGCCGGCGGCGCCCCTCCCGCCTCCGCCCCCGCCGCCGCTCCACATGGCCGCCCGCGGCCCCGACGGCAACGGCTACAGCCTGGTCCGCCACGGTACGACCCGCACGATGGCCACATGGAGCCGCGAGGACCAGGCCGCGCTCGACGCCGCACGCGCGCGCATCGACGGCGACTTCCTGCTGGTCCGGCGCGGCAAGCAGCACCTGGTGCTGCGCGATCCCGGCCTGCTCGACCAGGTGGAAGCCGCCTGGGCACCCCTGAACGCACTGGACGGGCAGATGCAGGCCCTGCAGGTGCAGATGGCCCCGCACCAGCAGCGCCTGCACGCATTGCAGGTGGAGATGGATCGCGCGCAGCCGCCCGCCGCGCCGGCGGGGCTGGAGGCGGAGACGTCACAGCTGGCGATGCTGGCCTCGCGCCAGGCGGAACTCGCCGCGCGCCAGGCCCAGATCGCCCACCGCATGCGCAAGGCCGATGACGGCGAACGCGCCGATCTCGAGCGCCAGCGCAGCGCCCTCGCGGCGGAATCGGACGCACTGTCCGCCCAGCTGCGCGCGCAGTCGGCCCGGGTGGAGGCGCAGACCCGCCGTATCCGCATGCAGAGTGAGCAGATGCGCGAGGTGGGCGCGCGAATGCAAGCCGCCAGCGCGCCCATGCAGGCGATCGGAAAGGACATGGACGCACTTGGCCGCCGGATCGAGCAGGCCGCGATGGCGGCCGATGGCAAGACCCGCAAGCTGATCGACGACGCCATCGCACGCGGACTGGCGCAGCCCCTGCTGCGCTGAGGGACGATGCCGCCGCCTCACTCCAGCGGCGGCCACTCCCCCGGCTCGAGGGTGTCGCGGTAGGCGTGCCAGGTCGCGTAGGCCAGCCAGGGCATCGCCACCGCCAGCCCCAGAAAGGCGGTGGCGAACGCCAGCACGGTGATCGCCACCAGCAGCGCGGCCCACAGCAGCATCACCGGCTTGTTGCGCAGGACCGCGTTCACGCTGGAGACGCAGGCGGTGACCATGTCCACGTCGCGGTCGGCGACCATCGGCAGGGAGAACGCGGAGATCGCGAACGTGAAGGCGGCGAACACGGCGCCGACGCCACTGCCGACGAGCAGGTATTCGGCCAGGGCGGCGGCATCGCCCTCCTGCATCGGCCACAGCGCGCTGAGCATCATCCCCGCGCGCGACCACAGCAGGATCACCACGCCTTGCCCCAGCGCATATATGCCGGCCTGGCCCAGCACGCGCCGCATCATCGCCAGCGAGCCGCGCAGGCTGGGGGTGTCACCGCGCTCCAGGCGGCGGCTGACGCAGTACAGCCCCACCGCCAGCAGCGGTGCCACGAACACGAACCCGGACAGCAGCGTGGCCAGCAGGGCGAACCGGCCCAGCCACCAGGCCAGCGTGCTCACCGCCAGGCTCAGGGCGACGATCGCACTGCCGAATGCCAGGCTGATGCCCGGCGCGCGCCGCAGGTCATGCCAGCCCAGCACCAGCCAGCGCCAGGGCGCATTCCGCTCGAGCCGCCGGCACGGCACCGCGAATGGCCGCGATGCGGGTTCCGGCGGGTGCGAGGGCGGCGGATCACGCATGTCGCGACGCTAGCAAAGCCGGCCCCTTCGCGCATGCTGCGGCCGCACAGCCGGCCGTGCCTGCATCCATCCTGCGCCGCCTGGGCGTAAGCTGGGTTGTCCCCACCCCGCCTGGAGCCTCCCATGCGCCGCCTTGCCCTCGCCTGCCTGCTCGCCGCCGCCCTGCCCTCCGTCGCGCTGGCCGCGCTCAAGCCCGGCACGCCCGCGCCGATGTTCAGCGCGCCCGCGTTCCTCGCCGCGCAGCCCTTCACCTTCGACCTCAAGGTCGCGCTGGCCAAGGGCCCGGTGGTGGTCTATTTCTTCCCGGCCGCCTTCACCCCGGGCTGCAACGTCGAAGCCGCGGCGTTCTCGCAGGCGATCGACAAGTTCAAGGCGCACGGCGCCAGCGTGATCGGCGTCACCGCCGGCAACATCGGCCAGCTGGCGGAGTTCTCCAAGGACACCGAGAAGTGCGCGGGCAAGTTCCCGGTCGCCGCCGACGAGGGCGCGAAGATCGCCAAGAGCTTCGATGCCACGATGATGCTGAAGCCGGATCTGTCCAGCCGCACGTCCTACCTCATCGGGCAGGACGGCCGCATCCTCGCCGAGTACGACGCGATGAATCCCAACCAGCACGTCAAGCAGATGCTGGATGCGCTCGAGCGCGCCCAGGCCGGCGCCGCCCGCAAGGGCGGTTGACGCCGGCCCCCACGCCGCCGCACCTGCCGACGCTCAGCGCCGGCAAGTGCTGATGCCAAACAGCCGGTACAGCAGGCAGAAGTTGAACAGCCCGGTAGCCAGGGGGATCACGCCGATCCAGGCCCAGACCGGCCCGCCGAGCACCGCCCAGGCGATCAGCGCCAGCCCGACCAGGATCCGCAGCCACTTGTCGATACCACCCACGTTTGCCTGCATGACGCCATTCTCCGGTTGAGGTTGCAGTCTGGAGTATGTGCCGAGCGCGCGCCGATTGCAGCGGCAGGCGCCCGGCGCGACGCCGGATTCACCAGATCCGCACGCGCTGTTCCGGCGGCAGATACATGGCGTCGCCCGGCTTCACGTCGAAGGCGCGGTACCACGCGTCCAGGTTCCGCAGCGGGCCGTTGGCGCGGAACATCACCGGCGAGTGCGGGTCGGTCTTGATCAGCCGCAGCAGCGCTTCGTCGCGGTACTTGCCCTTCCACACCTGGGCCCACGCCAGGTAGAAGCGCTGGTCGCCGGTGAGGCCGTCGATCACCGGCGCCGGCTTGCCCTTCAGGCTGAGCTGGTAGGCGGTATAGGCCATCGACAGGCCGCCGAGGTCGCCGATGTTCTCGCCCATGGTCAGCCCGCCGTTCACGCACTGGCCCGGCAGCGGGCAGTAGGCGTCGTACTGCGCGCCCAGCGCCTTGGTGCGCGCCTCGAAGCGGGCGCGGTCCTCGTCGGTCCACCAGTTGCGCTGGATGCCATCGGCGTCCGACTTGCTGCCCTGGTCATCGAAGCCGTGGCCCATCTCGTGGCCGATCACCGCGCCAATGCCGCCGTAATTCACCGCCGGATCGGCGTTCACGTCGAAGAACGGCGGCTGCAGGATGGCGGCCGGGAACACGATCTCGTTGAACGCCGAGTTGTAGTAGGCGTTCACCGTCTGCGGGGTCATGCCCCACTCCTCGCGGTCGGTCTTCTGCCCGACCCGGCGGTTCTGGTCGGCGCGGTTGAACTTGCGCAGCGCCACCGCATTGCCCAGCAGGCCGTCCGGCTTGATGGCGACGCTGGAATAGTCCTTCCACTTCGACGGATAGCCGATCTTGGGACGGAAGGTGGACAGCTTGCGGAAGGCCTCGGCCTTGGTCGCCGGACCCATCCAGTCCAGCTGCTCGATGTTCTTGCGCAGCGCCGCGCGCAGGTTCTCCACCAGCTGGTCCATCGCCGCCTTCGATTCCGGCTTGAAGTAGCGCGCGACGTACAGCTCGCCGAGGGCATCCCCCAGCCCGTTGCGCGCGCCCACCATGCCCAGCGCGCGCTTCCAGTCCTCGCGCTGCGCCTTCTGCCCGCCCAGCACCTTGCCGTTGAAGTCGAACGCGGCCTGGTCGATCTCGCTGCTGAGCAGCTCGGCATTGCCGTCCACCGCGTGGAAGGCGAGGTAGTCGCGCCAGGTGGACAGCGGGGTGGCGTTGACGATGTCGATCACCGGCTGCAGCACGTCCGGGGTGGCCACGTTCAGGTCGACCGGCTGCGGCATCTGCTGCGCGCGCAGCTGCGCGGCCCAGTCGTAGCCGGGGTACTTCTGCTGCAGCTCGGCGAAAGTCAGGACGTTATAGGTCTTGTCGCGGTCGCGCAGCTTCACCCGGTCCCACTGCGGCTTGGCCAGCGCGGTCTCGAGCGCCAGCACCGCCTCGGCCCGGGCCTTGGCGTCGGCCCCGGTGATGCCGGCGAAGCCCAGCATGCGCTGAATGTGGGCCACGTAGGCCTCGCGGATCTTGGCGAAGCGCGGGTCGGGGTTGAGGTAGTAGTCGCGGTCCGGCAGGCCCAGGCCGCCGACCCCCAGGTTGACCTGGTAGCGGTCGGGGTTCTTGCGGTCGATGCCGACGTAGAACCCGAACGGCGCATCGCTGCCGTCGATCCCGGCCTCGCCGAACGCCGCCACCAGTTTGTCCTTGCCGTCGATCGCGGCGATCTTGTCCAGCACCGGCTGCAGCGGCGTGATCCCGGCGGCGTCGCGGGTGGCGCGGTCGGTGAAGCTCAGATAGTAGTCGCGCAGCTTCTGCGCATTGCTGCCCGGGGCGAGGTCCTTGCGCGCCAGCAGCCCGTCCATGATCGCGCGGGTCTGCTCCTCGGCGCGATCGCGCAGCTGGTTGAAGGAACCGTAGTTGGTCTCGTAATCCTTCAGCTGGTAGGTGTCGATCCAGTGGCCGCTGGCATAGCGATTGAAGTCGTCACCCGGCTTCACCGACAGATCGCGCGCGGACAGGTCCACGCCGAAATCGCCGATCTGGGCCTTGCCGGCCGAGGTGGCGGCGATCGCAGTGGCTGCGGCCAGTGCGCCGGCGATGCCGAGGACGAGCAGGGAACGCTTCATGGATCGGTGCCTGTGGTCATTGAGGAACTTCCGAGGGTAGCCGCTGGCGCTTGCGCGCGCCCGTGACTTTGGTTGGCCCCGGGCGCTCCGGCCCGACCGGGCACGCGGCCCGAGGCGCCACCCGAGCGGGCCTTCCGGCACTGGGCGCGGCCGCGCGCAGCCCGTATCGTGGCGGTTTCGATCGACTGGGGAGCTTTCCGGATGCGCCATCGCCTGCTGGCCCTGACCTTGACCACCCTGCTCGCCGGCTGCGGCGGCCCGCAAACGCCGCCGCCCCCGGCCATCGGCACGGCCACCGCCCCGGCCAGCGACGCCAATGCCGCCTTCGCCGCGCTGTCGCGGCAGGCGGTGGACGACTGGATGCGGCTGTCGCCGGTGGCGGCCACCCAGGCCGGCGACCACCGCTTCGATGCCGAGCTGGACGACCTCAGCGCCGCCGGCCGCCAGCGCCGGGTGGACACCAGCAAGGCGCTGCTGGCCAAGCTCGATGCCATCGATGCCGGCAAGCTCTCGCGCGAGCACCAGGTGGATGCCGCGCTGCTGCGCAACCAGCTGCAGTCGGACATCTGGAGCAACGACGTGCTGCAGGACTGGGCCTGGGACCCGCAGCTGTACGGCGGGCTGGCCGGTGGCGCCATCTACGGCCTGATGGCGCGCGATTTCGCACCGCTGCCGGAGCGCATCGCCGCCGCCACCGCGCGCATGGAGAAGCTGCCGGCGCTGCTGGCGCAGGCGCGCGAAAATCTCGATCCAGCGCGGGTGCCGAAGATCCACGCGCAGACGGTGGCGCGCCAGAACGCCGGGATCCTGTCGATCGTCGAGACCTTCATTACCCCGCACCTGGACGCACTGCCGGCCGCCGACGCCGCGCGTACCCGCGCCGCGATCGCCACGCTCAAGCAGGCGGTGGCCGAACACCAGGCCTGGCTGGACAAGACCCTGGTGCCGAATGCCAAGGGCGACTTCCGCCTCGGCGCGGAGAAGTACGACCAGAAGCTGAAGTTCGCGCTGTCCTCCTCGCTCTCACGCGCCGAGATCAAGCAGCGCGCCGAAGCCGAGATGCAGCGCGTGCGCGCGCAGATGTACGCCATCGCCCGCACCGTGCTGGCCGGCAAGGCCGGCGCGCCGCCATTGCCGGAGCAGCCGACCGACGCGCAGCAGCAGGCGGCGATCGAGGCCGCGCTGGAGCTGGCCTATGCCGACCACCCGGCGCGCGATGCGGTGGTGGACGCTGCCAAGGCCGCGCTGCAGTCGGCCACCGACTTCGTGCGTGAAAAGAATCTCGTCACCCTGCCGGACGCACCGGTGGACGTGATCCTGATGCCGGAGTTCCAGCGCGGCGTAGCGGTCGCCTACTGCGACTCGCCGGGCCCGCTCGACAAGGGCCAGAAGACGTTCTACGCGATCTCGCCGATCCCGGACGACTGGAGCCAGGCGCAGGCCGATTCGTTCCTGCGCGAATACAAC
>CAYYAT010000025.1:0-11952 GCA_964469595.1 uncultured Thermomonas sp. | reverse complement strand
CAAGCGCCGCGCGGCGGCCAGCAAGCTACCGTCAGCCACCATCGCCACCGCGGCGGCAACCTCCCCGTCCAGCGCACGGTCACGGTCCAGATAGGGAATCCGCGCACGCAGCGCCGCGTGCGCCGCCGCCACTGCGCGCCCCGGGCGGAACTCGGGCGCCGCCGCCAGCTGCGTACGCAGGGCGTCCACCTCGGCGAGGAAGCCGTCCCGCTCGGGCGCACCCGGCAACGGGCCGCCCGCCACCTTGGTGGCGAAGGCCTCGGCGTCCACCCGGCCGGCCAGCGCGCGCGCCGCGTTGATCATGTCGCGCCGCAGGTCCAGCGCCTGCGCGGCGGTGAACAGTTCCAGCCCCAGCACCTTGCCCAGGTCGTGCGCCATCGCCAGCACGTGGCGCGCCTCATTGGCGCCCATCGAGACGTGGTCCTCGGCGTTCGCGGAGGTGGGGATGGAATAGACCGCGGCCGGCATCGCGCGGCTGGCGAGGTCGTTGACGATGGCCGCCGCGGTGTACTGCACGATCATGTGGCCGGACTCGGTGCCGTCCTCGTTGCCGATCAGGAACGGCGGCAGGCCGTCGCTGGTCGCCGGATCCACCAGCTTGTTGAGGCGGCGCTCGCTGATCGAGGCCAGCACCGGGATGGCCGCCTTCAGGTAGCTCATCGCCAGCGCCAGCGGCATGCCGTGGAAATGGCCGGCGGAAATCACCTGCTCTTCCACGTGCGCGGCGTCCACCTTGTCGGGGAACACCAGCGGGTTGTCGGTGACCGCGTTCAGCTCGATGTCCAGCACGCGCTTGGCCTGCTCCAGCGCATCGCGCACCGCGCCGTGCACCTGCGGGATGCAGCGCAGCGAGTAGCTGTCCTGCGGCTGGTGCTTCTTGCCGCCGCGGAACGGGAGGAAGCGCCGGTAGAACTTCTCGCGGCCGTGGCGCTGGGTAAACGGCACCCAGTCCCAGCCGATGTCGAAACCCAGCGCCTGCGCGGCCGGCGTGTCCCAGCTGGCCGGCAGCCAAGGCCGGAACTTCGGCACCAGGTGATAGGCGATGTCGGCCAAGGTGGAGCCATCCAGCAGGCGCAGCAGGTTGCCCGCGGTCGCCACCTGCCCCGGATGCGGGCGCAGCGCGTGGACCTCCGGCGCGAACGCGCCGAGGCGGCCGGCGAAGGCATCCAGCGTCATCGCCGCGGCGAGGTCGGCGGTGTCGAGCAGGTCCTCGAGCTGCTGCACCGCCAGCACGCCGGTGGCCAGCATCTGCGCGGTACCGTTGTTCAGCGCCAGGCCTTCCTTGTAGGACAGCTCGACCGGCTGCAGGCCCTTGCGCGCCAGCGCATCCGCGCCGGGCATGCGCTGGCCGTCCACGAAGGCCTCGCCACCGCCGAGCAGGACGATGGCCAGGTGCGACAGCGGGGCCAGGTCGCCGGAAGCGCCCACCGAGCCCAGCTGCGGCACCACCGGCACGATCCCGGCATTGAGCATCGCCGCCAGCGCCTGCAACGTCTGCACGCGGATGCCGGAATGCCCGCGCAGCAGCGTGTTGATGCGGATGCACAGCATCGCCCGCACCACCTCCGGCGCGAACGGCTCACCCACGCAGACCGCGTGGGTGACGATCAGGTTGCGCTGCAGTTCGATGTGCGGCGACACCCCGGACGGCGCCGCGCCCGGCAATTCGTCGCGCAGGCGGTGCGCCCCCAGCAGCTTGTCGGCGTTGCTGCCGAAGCCGGTGGACACGCCGTAGATCGGCTCCTGCTTCTCCACCTGCGCGGCCAGGAAGTCGGCGGCACGCGCCACCCGCGCCAGCGCATCCGCATCCAGCGCCACCGTGGCGCCGCGCGCCACCGCGACCAGCTGTGCGCGCGTCAGCGAAAGTCCGTCGAGGCGGACCGTGGCCGTCATCGCGCGCTCCCCGCGCCGCTGCGCAGCTGCTCGCGCTCCACCAGCAGCGCCGCCGCCAGCTCGGGTTCTGCGACCTCGAACTGCTCGCCGCGACGCAGGTCCTTCACCGCCACCACGCCGCGCGCGGCCTCGTCCTCGCCGCGCAGGACGACGAAGCGGATGCCGGCCTTGTCCGCGTACTCCAGCTGCTTCTTCAGCTTGCGCGGCTCCAGCTGGGTCTCCACGTTCAGCCCCGCCGCGCGCAGTCGCTGCGACAATGCCAGCGCGTGTTCCAGCCCGGCGTCGTCCAGCAGCGCCATCAGCACGTCGACCGAGCTGTCGGCGGTCTGCACCAGGCCGGCCTCTTTCAGCTGGAAGAACAGCCGGGTCAGGCCGATGGAGATGCCCACGCCCGGCAGCTTCGACTTGGTGTAGTGCCCGGCCAGGTTCTCATAGCGCCCGCCGGAGCAGATCGAGCCGATCTGCGGGTAGGCGTCCAGCGTGGTCTCGTAGACCACGCCGGTGTAGTAATCCAGCCCGCGCGCGATGGACAGGTTCAGGGCGTAGCGCGACTCCGCCACGCCCAGCGCCTTGAGCTGGTCCAGGATGTCGCGCAGCTCCGCGCGCCCCTCCTCGAACAGCGGCGTGCCAGTGCCCAGCCCGTCGAGCTTGGCCAGCGCGTCGGCATGCCCCTGCGAGCGCACCTGCGAGAACGCCATCAGGCGGTCGATGACATCGGCACCCAGGCCGAAGCCCTCGCCCGCCAGGGTCGCACGGACCGCATCACTTCCACGCTTGTCCAGCTTGTCCAGCTCGCGCAGCACCAGCATCTGCGCCTCACCGATGATGCCCAGCCCCTCGAAGTAGCCGCGCAGCAGCTTGCGGTGGTTGAGCTGGATGGTGAACTCGCCGATCGCCATGCGCTCGAACACCGCCGCGATCACCGCCGGCAGTTCGGCATCGAAGCGCGGCGACAGCGTGTCCTTGCCGATCACGTCGATGTCGCACTGGTAGAACTCACGGAAGCGCCCGCGCTGGGCGCGCTCACCGCGGTACACGCGCTGCATCTGGTAGCGCCGGAACGGAAACGCGAGGTCATGCTCGTGCTCGGCCACGAAGCGCGCCAACGGCACGGTCAGGTCGAAGCGCAGCGCCAGCTCCGGCAGGCCCTCGCCCCCCTTCTCCAGCGCCCCGGTGGACTGCACGAAATAGACCTGACGCTCGGTTTCGCCGCCGGACTTGGTCAAGAGCACCTCCGACAGCTCCATCACCGGGGTCTCCACCGGCAGGAAGCCGAAACGCTCGAACGTCTGGCGGATGATGTCCAGCATGCGCTGGAACGCGATCTGGTCGCGCGGCAGCAGTTCCATCACCCCGGCGGGGGTACGCGGCTTGATCAAGGCAAGGCTCCGGGAAGGTCGCGGAAAGTGGCTAGTTTAGCGGGCACGGTCACCTTCCCGCGGTCGCCGGCAGCGGCCGACACCAGAAAATCGCGCCCGCCTCTTGCCGTCGGCGCGGCATGCCCCTAGAATGCGCGGCTCTGCCGTCGGGGTGTAGCTCAGCCTGGTAGAGCGCTACGTTCGGGACGTAGAAGTCGCAGGTTCAAATCCTGTCTCCCCGACCAACTCCCATCCCGGATGGGACGTAAAAAACCGCCGCAAGGCGGTTTTTTCATGCCCGCGGCACGGCCTGCCTCCCGCCCGGCACGGCACCGGAATGACCCGCCGCCGCCCGCTTTTACGTTGCCTGAAGGCAACCGCAGCGCAGGCATTCCCGTGCAGGCATCTCCTTCCGTTCCTCCCCGGCTGTACCGCGCCTCGCTGCTGCGCCAATGGACCTTGCGGGTGGTGGTGCCGCTGGCGTTGGCCACAGTGATCGCATTCGCGCTCCTGGCCTATGCGGCATGGCCGGAAGGCGCGCCGCCGCTGGCGCTCTGGCGCGGCGGGCTGTTGCTGCTGGCGGCCCTGGCCTGGGTGGTGGCCCTGAGCTGGGGCATCGCGGTGCGGGTGGCCAAGCCGCTGGCGGAACTCACCGAGGCCGTGGAACGGCTCGGGCGCGGCGAGCGCGTGCAGCTGCATCCGCTGCCGCAGGGCGGCGCCATTGCGCGCCTGCAGGCCGGCATCAACCAGGCATCGCAAGCACTGGCCAGTGCACGCAACCGGATGCAGAGCGAGCTGGGACGCACCAGCATCGAACTGGCGGACAAGCACGCCAAGCTGGAAGCCGCCAGCCGTGCGCGCTCCCGGCTGCTGGCCGCCGCCAGTCATGACCTGCGCCAGCCCCTGTACGCGCTGACGCTGTTCTCCTCCACACTGCGCGCAGGCGAGACCGATCCCGCGCGCCTGGAGCGGATCCAGCACATCGAGGAATGCGTGGCCTCGCTGGACCAGCTGTTCTCGGAGCTGCTGGACCTGTCCCGGCTGGAAGCCGGAAGTATGCGCGCACAGCCGGTCGCGGTACGGCTGGACGAGGTCTTCGACGAAGCCAGCCGCAACTTCCGCATGCTGGCCGAGTCCCGCGGCCTGCGGCTGGTGCTGCGCAAGACCGGCGCCTGGGTGCACTGCGACCGCAGCATGCTGGCGCGCATCCTCAACAACCTGATCAGCAACGCGCTGCGCTACACCGATAGCGGCGGCGTGCTGGTGGGCGTGCGCCACCAGACCAGCGGGCAGGTGCGTATCGATGTCTGGGATACCGGCTGCGGGATCGCCGCGGAGCACCAGCAGCGGGTGTTCGAGGAGTTCTACCAGGTGCGTACGCCGGCGGGGCGCACCGGCGAAGGCGCGCGCGGGCTGGGGCTGGGACTGGCCACCGTGCGCCGTCTGGTCGATCTGGTCGGCGGCCGCATCGCTTTGGCATCACGGCCCGGCAAAGGCACCCGGATCGCGCTCTGGCTGGACGCCTGCACGCCGGCGCAGCGCACCCCGCCCCCGGCACTGGATGCCCCGCTCGACATCAGCGGCCTGCGCGTGCTGGCGATCGACGACGAGCCGGGCATCCTGCAGGGCCTGCGCACCCTGCTCGCGGAATGGGGTTGCGACGTGCGCGCGGCTGCCAGCCCGGCCGAGGCGCTGGAGCAACTGCGCGGCTGGTTCGGGCCGCCCGACCTGGTGATCAGCGACCTCCATCTGGGCGATGGTCCGGACGGCCTGGAAACGCTGCGGGCGATCGCCCGACAGCTCGGCGAAGATCCGCGCCGGCCTGGCTTCGCGCGCCTGCTGGTGACCGGCGAAACCCGCCGCGACCGGGTGGACGCGATCGCCACCCACCAGATCCCGGTCCTGTTCAAGCCAGTCCCGCCGCAGCGCCTGCGCGAAGCCATGCTGGCAGCGGTGCTGGCGGCGCGCGCACACCGCGACACGCACTCGACGGAGAATGCATGAGCCAGGCCTTCAGCTACGACGCGGTGGAATACCCGGCGCACGTCTATCCCCAACTGCACCCATCGCGCCTGGCCGCGATCGCACGCCTGCATGGGGTAGAGGCCGCATCCCCGACCCGCTGCAGGCTGCTGGAAGTCGGCTGCGGCGACGGGCTGCAGCTGCTCACCCTGGCCCTGGCCTATCCCGAGGCACGCTTTGTCGGGATCGACCTGTCGGCCGCTGCCATCGCCCGCGGCGAGGCGCTGCGCCAGGCGCTGGGGCTGGACAACCTGCAGCTCGTCGCAGGCGATCTGCTGGCCTGGTCACCTGCGCCGCCCAGGTTCGACTACGTGATCGCCCACGGCTTCTATTCCTGGGTGCCAGATGCCGTGCGCCAGCGGCTGCTGGAAGTGTGCCGCGACCATCTCGCCCCTGCCGGCATCGCCTGCATCAGCTACAACGCGCTGCCCGGCTGCCACCTGCGACGGATGCTGTGGGACGTGCTGAAGTTCCATGCCGGCGGCAGCCCCGACCCGGCCACGCGCATCGCGCGCGCGCGCGAATGCCTGGGCCTGCTGCAGGCCGGCCTGCCCGCCGACAACCGCTACGCCACCGCGCTGGCCGGCGAAATCGAGGAGTTGCAGGACCGCCTCAACCCCAACGTGCTGTTCCATGATGACCTGGCCGAACTCAACCAGCCGTTCACCCTGGATGCCTTCATGCGCGCAGCACGCGCGCACGGGCTGGAGTTCGTGGCGGAGGCCTCGTACCACGAAATGTCGCTGCGCAATGCCGGCGAAGCCGTGCGTCCACTGCTGGAAACCCTGGCTGCCGATGACGTGGTCAGCAAGGAGCAATACCTGGATTTCCTCACCGGGCGCCGCTTCCGCCAAACCCTGCTGTGCCGGGGCGAAGCCGCGCCCGCGCCGCAACCGCGCCCCGCCATGGTGGAGGGGCTGGAGCTGGTCTCGGCACTGATGCCGGATGCGGCGGCACCGGATGCGCAGGGCGCGCTGCGCTTCTCGCGTCCCGGCAGCGGCGGCGTGCGCACCGATCACCCGGTGATGCAGGCACTGCTGGCGTTGGCCGGCCCACGCCATCCGCAACCGCTTCCGCTGCCGGCACTGCTGGACGCGGCGCGCGCGGCCGCCGGCAGCCAGCAGCCGCGCGAAGCCGACCTGGAGACTGCCTGCCGCTTCCTGCTGCGCGCGTTCGAAGTCGGGATCGTGGAGTTGCACTGCGATGCGCCGCGGTTCGCCGGGCACGCCGGCCCGCGCCCGCTGGCCAGCCCACTGGCGCGCCTGCAGGCGCAGGCCGGGGCCGATCTGGTGGCCAGCCTGCGTCCGAGCATGGTCGGCCTGGACGATGCCTACAGCCGGGTGCTGCTGTCGCTGCTGGACGGACAGCGCGACCGCGCCGCGCTGCTGGCCGCACTGCGTCCGTTGCTGGAAGCCGGGAACGGCGACCACCGCGAAGCGCAGCACCGGCACGCGCAGGAACTGGAAACCACGCTGCAGGGCATGGCCTCGCTGGGCCTGCTGTGCGCGGACGCCTGATCGGAAGCGCCGGCCCTTGCGCTCAACGCACGATGTAGGTCTGGGTGCTGAGCTGCAGCACGGCGTCGAACTGGACCTTTTCGTTGTCCTCGCCGAGTTCCATCAGCGCATCTACCCGGAAGCGCAGGGCGCGGTCCAGCTCCTTCTGCGGCTCCAGGGTCACGCGCACCCGGGTCAGGCGCGACTCGTGCAGAGCGATCGCCTGCTCCAGCGCGCGCCGGATGCGGTCGCGATCATGCGGGCTGAGCAGGCTGTAGGAGGAAAAATCCGGGATGCCGAAGGTCAGGGAGGAGCCGCGGGATTCCTTGAAGGCCTCCGGAATCAGCCGTGCCCCTTCCGAGCGGGTGTTCAGCAGCGCCTCGAGGTCGCGCGAGATCTCGTTGCGCATTTCCAGCAACGATGGCCGGCGCCCCCCGTCTTCCGGGAGGGCGTCGACCACCAGCCGGCTCATCAAACCGCGCATGAAACGCGCTCCGTCGTCGGTTCAATCAGAACACCGGATCACGCCGCGGTGTTCTTGGCGCGGTCCACGGTGACCACGGTGTTGCCTTCCAGGCTGCCCTTGTCACCCTGCTTCTTGTACTCCCATTTGAACTTGGTGGGCGACAGGGTGAGGGTTTCGTAGAACTCGCCATCCTGGCCGCCGCTGATCGCCAGCCCGGTGACATAGATCTTCTCGAAGTCGTAGGTCTGGTAGTCCTGCTGGCCAGCCGAACCGCCGGCCTTGCGGAAGATCACCTTGCCCTTGGCGATGTGCTCGCCAGTGGCAGCGAACTTGGCCAGTACCGGCGAAGCCAGGTCCACCTTCTTGGTGACGGTGAAGTCACTGAACACCGCCTTGCCCACGCCGCCGCCACCGCCAGTGGCCATGTTGGAGGCGCTATGCACGCCCCACTGGAAGCTGTGGATCTCGATCTTGTCCTTGTGCTTGGCGTCGGTGGACTCGCCCTTCACGCCGTCGAGCTCCAGGAACCCGTCAACTGTTGCCATGGCTGTTTCTCCTGACTATGGAAATGGAAATTCGGAAAGAGGAAATGGGAAACGGATCGCCTTCGCCCGCGGCGGAGGCCTGCTCAGCGCGCGGATTTCGGCAGCTCGGCCACCAGCCGCAGCGAGACGCTCAGCTCGTCGAGCTGGTAGTGCGGACGCAGGAAGGCGACCGACTTGTAGGCACCGGGCTTGCCCGGCACCTCGGCCACCTCGATCCGCGCCTCGCGCAGCGGGTACATCGCCTTGGATTCCTGGGAGGCGTTGTCGTCCAGCAGCACGTACTGCGAGATCCAGTTGTTGAGGAACAGCTCGACGCTGGACTTGCTGGCAAAGCTGCCGATCTTGTCGCGCATCATCGACTTCAGGTAGTGCGCGATGCGGCTCACCGCGAAGATGTACTGCAGCTGCGATGACAGCCGCGCATTGGCATTGGCGGCGTCGGTGTTGTACTCCTTGGCCTTCTGCACCGACTGGGTGGAGAAGAACGCCGCGTAGTCGGTGCCCTTGCAGTGCACCAGCGGGATCAGCCCAAGGTCGGCCAGCTCCTTCTCGCGGCGGTCGGTGATCGCGATTTCGGTGGGGCACTTCAGCGCCACTTCGCCATCGTCGGTGGCGAAGGTATGGGTGGGCAGGCCCTCGACCAGGCCGCCGCCCTCCACGCCACGGATGGCCGCGCACCAGCCGTACTTGGCGAACGCATCGGTCACCTTGCTGCCGAGGGCGTAGGCGGCATTCATCCACAGGTACTTGTTGTGCTCGGTCCCGTCGGTGCGCTCGACGAAGTTGAAGGCCTCCACCGGCGCGGTATCCGGGCCGTACGGCAGACGGCCCAGCACATGCGGCAAGGTGAGACCGACGTAGCGGGAGTCTTCCGATGCACGGAAGCTCTTCCACTTCGCGTACTCCACGGTGTCGAAAATCTTGGCCAGGTCACGCGGACCGGAGAGTTCGGTGAAATCGTCGAACCCGAGCAGCTCGGGCGAGGCCGCGCTCAGGAACGGCGCGTGCGCCGCCGCGCATACGTGAGAGATCTCCTCGAGCAGGTACATATCCTCGGGATGGCGGCCGAATTCGAAATCCCCGATCAGGGTCGCGAACGGCGCGCCGCCGAAGGTGCCGTACTCTTCCTCGTAGAGTTTCTTGAACAGCGTGCTCTGGTCGAAATCGGCGGCGTTCTTGAAGTCCTTGACCAGTTCCTTCTTGGTGGTATTGAAGACCTTGATCTTCAGGTTGGTGCTGGTCTCGGAGTTCTCCACCAGGTACTTGAGCCCACGCCAGCTGCCCTCCAGCTGCTGGAACTCGGGGGCGTGCATCACCGCCGAGAGCTGCTCGGACAGCACCCGGTCGATCTCGGCGATGCGCGCATCCAGCGCGCCGATGGCGTCCTTGGAGACGGTCATCGCGCCTTCGCTGACCTGCGCCACCAGTTCCGCGATCAGGTCGCGGGCGCGCGTGCGCTCGGTTTCGGAACGCGCGATCTTGCTCTGGGTGAGGATCTGGTCCAGCAGGCCGCCCTCGGCGGCGTCCGCGGTCGCGGCCGGAGCCGCCAGGGTTTCGGTATTGGCCATGTGTGCTGATCTCGCTGGCTGGTCGTGGTCGGATGCCCTGGCGGGCGGTCACTCGTCGGACTTCGCCCCGACTTCCCTGCCCAGCTGGGCGATCTTGTCGGTGTTCTGCAGGACTTCGTTGAGCAGGTCCTCGAACTTGTCGTTGCCGGCGGCCTTGTTGCGCAGGTCAGCCAGCTTCTGGCGCGCCTCCAGCAACTTGCGCAGTGGCTCGATCTGGTTCACCACGCACTCCGGGGCGAAGTCCTCCAGGCTGCGGAAGGTCAGCTCCACGCCGAGCTTGGAGCCGTCATCAGCGAGCTTGTTGTCCACCTGCATCTGCGCCCGCGGCTTCATGCCCTTGAGCACGTCGTCGAAGTTGTCCTTGTCCACGTTGACGAACTTGCGGTCCTTCAACTTGCCAAGCGGTTCCGCCGGCTGCCCGCTGAAGTTGCCGACGACGCCGGCCACGAACGGGAGTTCCTTCTTCTCGATGGCATCGCCCACTTCGACGTCGTAGGTGAGCTGCACGCGCGGGGCGCGCACGCGATCGAGCTTGTGCTGGGTGCTTTCCTTCTTGGCCATGGGATTCCCCGGACGCGTTGGTGGGTGCGGTTGGCAGGCCCGGGGCGACGCTGGATCGGGAACGGCGTGCACCGGAATGTGCCAGCGAGTCTAGGAAGCCGCATGCGGACGCAACATCCCTCGGACGGCCAGACTTCGGCATATGCCGTTCGGCGTGGAGCGCTGTCTGCAGTCCCCGTTGCGGCACCTGGCGAAGGCCATGGCGCACCCGGCCTCACTCGCTCGGCGACAGGCCCACGCGCTCGCGGATCGACGACAGCGTGCTCTGGTCACGTACCACCTCTTCCAGCCACTGCTCCAGCGGCATGTTGGCCCAGGCCACTGCGCGTTCCAGCAGATAGGCCACCGGGCTGTGGGGCTCGGTGCGGCGGAAGAAACCGGCGATCTCCCCGAGCGCGCGCAGCGCGGCCTCCTTGGACGCCAGGCTGGAGGCATTGAGGTCGAGCGCCGCGCCCGCTGATACGGCGGCGCCCGCCAGGCCACCCGCTTCGCCCGCGGCGGACTCGCCATCGGCAGTCGCGGCGAGCCCCCCCAGGCCCTTGGCGCTGGCCAGCCGCGAATACACGGCCTGGATCTTCTTCAGCGCATCCTCGATCGCGACCAGGCTGGGCGCCTCGCGCCCGAGCCGGGCATCGCTGGCGGCCGCCAGTCGCGCGAAGGCCTCGCGCGCCGCCTGCGCCTGTTCGATGCGCTCGCGCAGCATCGCCTCCGGAACCGCCTGCATACGCGCATCGAAGGTCTCGCCGTTGATGCGGCCTTCGTCCAGCGCGGCCTGGTAGGCTTCGGCATTCTGCCGGCCGAGGTTGTCCACCTCGCGCGAATCGATCCACCCCGCCAAAGTCAGCGGCGCCTGCGGATCGTCGTTGAGACGGACGCCCAGCAGCGCCTTGCCGCCCCAGGCCGCGAACCACGCCAGTTTGCCCGCACGCTCCTCCATGTCGCCATCCTCGGCGCGCGGGTACAGCCCGTCCCAATAGGTTTCGAGCAGGCCGGTGAGCAGGTCGAAGCCGTCGCGCGCGCCCTCCAGCCCGTACCTGGCAATCAGCGCCTCGCCCAGCCAGACCGCAGCCTGCAGGTCCTTGCTGATCCGCCGCAGCACGTCTTCCGACAAGGCCTGGGCCTCGCGCCAGTCGGCCACCTTCAGCTCGATCTGCCAGTCGCCCTGGGCCAGGTTGGGGTCATCCGCGCGGCGCGCCTCGCGGATGCGGTCGAACAGGTCGGAGAAGCTGGCATCGCTGCCGGCGGGATCGCCGCCCGGGATGGGCGCAAGCAGTTCATTCACGTCGATGGCCATGGGGCCTCCGCTGGGTTGAGGTCAATCGAGGATCACGGCGGGCACTTCCGCGCGCGCACTGCTGGCGCCGAGGTAGCGCTGCATTTCATCGGACAGCTCCACCTTCAGGAACACCCGCGCGCCGCGAAAGCCCAATTGCGCCAGGCGCTGGCGCAGCGGCGCCCACTGCGCGGGGCTGTAGCTGGGCTGGAAATCCTCCAGCGCGTAGGCATGCGACCCGCTCGCGAAGTCCTTGATGAGCGCGGCGAATCCATCCGCGCCGGGATACGTGCGCACCAGCGCAACCTCCTCCTGGCTGGCGGGCGCCGGATGCATCTGGCTGGTAGCGGGATCGAACTCCTGGGTTGCCTGGGCCTCGCTTTCGGGTACGGCGACCGGAATGCGGATGCGCGCCTGCAGGCAGCTGGAGGGCGACCAGAACACCTGCGCGGTGGCATCCGCCAGCGAGGCGCCGGCAGAACTGGCGCGATACACGCGCTCGCGGCATTCCACTTCGAACACGGTGCCGGATTCACCCTCGTTCAATGCCCCCAGCTGGCTGGGCTGCAGCAAGGTGAAGCTGCCGGCCAGGAACGGCGCGACGTTGCCCAGCACCGGCTGGAACCGGCGTTCGGCCGCGAGCATGCCCTGATAGGCCGGCGACAGCGGCATCGCTACGCCCGCGACCTTCACCGGCAACCGCTCCTTCTCGCTGATGAAGGGCTTGAGCCAGTCGTTGACGAAGGCCGCCAGCTTGCCCTGCGGGCCGT
>CAYYAT010000024.1:0-11984 GCA_964469595.1 uncultured Thermomonas sp. | reverse complement strand
TGGCCACGGTCAAGGGCGACGTGCACGACATCGGCAAGAACATCGTCGGCGTGGTGCTGGCCTGCAACAACTTCGAGGTGATCGACCTCGGGGTGATGGTGCCGGCGCAGAAGATCCTGGACACCGCGCGCGAGGCCGGCGCGGACATGGTCGGGCTGTCCGGGCTGATCACCCCCTCGCTGGAGGAGATGAGCCACGTGGCGAAGGAGATGCAGCGCCAGGGCTTCGCCATCCCGCTGCTGATCGGTGGGGCCACCACGTCGCGCGCGCATACCGCGCTGAAGATCGACCCGCACTACTCGGCGCCGACGATCTGGGTCAAGGACGCCTCGCGCGCGGTGAACGTGGCGCAGTCGCTGATGTCGCCAGAACTGCGCGGCGATTTCGTGCAGGCCGCGGCCAACGACTACGCCGACGTGCGCCAGCGCCACCGCAACCGCAGCGGCGGGCGCCGGCTGGTGCCGCTGGAACAGGCGCGTGCGCGCCGTTTCCGCGCAGACTGGGATTCTTACGCGCCGCCCGAACCCCGGCACCCCGGGATGCACGTATTCGACGATTACCCGCTGTCCGAACTGATCGACTACATCGACTGGTCGCCGTTCTTCAACGCCTGGGAGCTTGCCGGAAAATACCCGCAGATCCTCGACGACACGGTGGTCGGCTCCCAGGCGCGCGAGCTGTACCGCGATGCGCGTGCGATGCTGGCGCAGATCGTCTCCGGGAAATGGCTGACCGCGAAGGGCGTGCTCGGCCTCTGGCCCGCCCACAGTGACGGCGACGACGTGGCGGTTCGGGCGGCCTCCGGGACGCGCTGGCTGCGCTTCCTGCGCCAGCAGGCCGACAAACCCGCGGAACGCCCGAACCTGTGCCTGGCCGATTTCATCGCCCCCGCGGGTAGCGGCCGCCAGGACTGGATCGGCGGCTTCGCGGTCACAGCCGGGATCGGCATCGAAGCGCACGTGGCGCGCTTCGAGGCCGAACACGACGACTACCGCGCGATTCTGCTCAAGGCGCTGGCCGACCGCCTGGCCGAGGCCTTCGCCGAGCGCCTGCACCAGCGCGTGCGCACCGAGTTCTGGGGCTACGCCCCGGACGAAGCGCTGGACAACGAGGCGCTGATCGCGGAGTGCTACCGCGGCATCCGCCCCGCTCCGGGCTATCCGGCCTGCCCGGAGCACAGCGAGAAGCAGACCCTGTTCGACCTGCTGGACGCCAGTGCGCACACCGGCATCCGACTCACCGAACACTTCGCGATGACCCCGGCCGCCAGCGTGTCCGGTTTTTATTTCAGCCACCCCGACAGCCGCTACTTCGTCGTGGGACAGCTCACGCGCGACCAGGTCGCCGACTACGCCCGCCGCAAGCACGTGGATCTGGCCGTGGCCGAACGCTGGCTGGCTTCAGAGCTGGATTACGACCCCGAGTGAGGCGTGCGGCGGCTTCTGCTCACCACATCAAATCATCCGGCACCTGGTACTTGGGGTCGGCATACGGATCGGCGGCGGCGGGCGCGTCCGGGTCCACCTTGAGCGCCACGGCCGGGGCGAAGATGGCCTCGGCCTCGGCCAGCACCGCGGCGTCCACCAGCAGGTAGCGGCCGTTGAGCTGGACCACGCCCAACTGCCCGGCATTGAGCGCCTTCAACTGCTCGGCGGTGACGTGCACGCGCTTGATCTTGCCGCCGTACTCGAAATGGCGCACGTGCTCGGCCTCGGCCGCGTTCAGCGCCTTGCCCTGCAGGAAGGCCTCCAGCTTCGCCTTGGCCTCGCGGCGCTGGCGCGCCTCCTCCTGCTTCAGGCGCTCGGCTTCGATGCGCTCGTCCTTCTCCTTCTGCGCGCGGATCGCATAGGCCTTGGCCAGGTCGATGTCCTCGCGGGAGCGCTGCGCGCGCGGGGGCGGCGCCGGCTTGCCGGCGTGGGCATGCTTGCCACCCTGCCCGGGCGGCGACCTGTGGGCATCCTGCTTGGGACGCGCAGCGGGTTTCGGGGTGTCCTTGAAGCCCAGCCCCAGCAGCTGGTCGCGGAGGGAATTGCTCATGGCGTACTCGCTGGCAAAAAACGCACGATCGTCAGTATCAGTAATGCGGGGGCGGCGGCTCGCTGGCGGCATCGCCCACCGCCGGGCTGTTGGCCAGCGCGCTGCGCAGCTGGCGCAACTCTTCCAGCGCCCGGTGCAGGCGCAGCGCATTGGCGGACTCTTCCGCGCGGGCAGCCGCCAGCGCGTCGCTGAGCTCCTGCAGCGCATGCTCCTGGAACGCCAGCCGGGTCTCCAGGTCCACCAGGCGCCGTTCGATCTCGCTCATGCCAGCGCCTCCCGCCGCAGCGAGCGCCCGCGGCCGATGCCGTAATAAGCAAGCCCGGCGGCCTCGACCTCGTCCGGGGCGTACAGGTTGCGGCCGTCGAACACCACGGAATCGGCCAGCGCCGCCTTCAGCCGCGCGAAATCCGGGCTGCGGAACTGCTTCCACTCGGTCACCACCACCAGCGCATCCGCGCCCTCGAGCGCCGCCTGCGCGCTGTCGCACAGCCGCAGGTCAGCGCGCGCGCCGAAGATCCGCCGCGCCTCGCCCATCGCCTCCGGGTCGAACGCCTGCACCCGGGCACCCGCTGCCCACAGCTGCGCCAGCAGGGCGCGGCTGGAGGCCTCGCGCATGTCGTCGGTATTCGGCTTGAACGCCAGCCCCCACACCGCGATGGTCTTGCCGCGTAGGGATCCGGCGCCCCCATAGTGGCGTGCCATCAGCGCGAACAGATGCTGCTTCTGCGCGGCATTCACCGCCTCCACCGCCTCCAGCAACCGCGGGCTCACCCCGTGCTGCTGCGCAGTGCGCGCCAGCGCCTGCACGTCCTTGGGGAAGCACGAGCCACCGTAGCCGGCGCCGGGATAGATGAAGTGCCAGCCGATCCGCGGGTCGGAGCCGATGCCCTTGCGCACCATCTCCACGTCCGCGCCGACCTGCTCGGCGATGTTGGCGATTTCGTTCATGAAGCTGATCTTGGTGGCCAGCATCGCGTTCGCCGCATACTTGGTCAGCTCCGCCGAACGCACGTCCATCGCCACGATGCGCTCGTGGTTGCGGTTGAACGGCGCGTACAGCCGACGCAGCGTCTCCAAAGCCTGCGGGCTGTCGGTGCCGATCACGATCCGGTCCGGGCGCATGCAGTCCTCCACCGCCGCACCCTCTTTCAGGAACTCGGGGTTGGACACCACGTCGAAGCGGATGTCCGCGCCTCGCGCGACAAGCTCCTCCGCGATCGCCGTGCGCACGCGGTCGGCGGTGCCCACCGGCACGGTGGATTTGTCCACCACGATGGCCGGCCGCTGCAGGTGCCGGCCGATGGTGCGCGCCACCGCCAGCACGTACTGCAGGTCGGCGCTGCCGTCCTCGTCCGGCGGGGTACCTACCGCGATGAACAGCACGTCGCCGTGCGCGATCCCGGCGCCGGCGTCGGTGGTAAAGCGCAGCCGCCCGGCGGCGTGGTTGGCCTTCACCATCGGCGTGAGGCCCGGCTCGAAGATCGGCACCTCGCCGCGGTTCAGGCCCGCGACCTTGTCCGCGTCGATGTCCACGCACACCACCTCGTGGCCCACCTCGGCCAGACAGGTGCCGGTCACCAGGCCCACGTAGCCAGTACCGAAAATGCAGACACGCATATCCATTGCCTCCGGAAAGAAAAAGCCCGGGCGCGCTCGCAGCGCGCCGGGCCTCGAACGACAGCGCGGAGTTTACTGCGCCAGCCTTACTGCGCGTCGCGCGGCGGCTTCACGATCTCCAGCAGTTCGACCTCGAACTCCAGCACCTGGTTGGGGCCGATCATCGGCGGCGCCTGCTCGCCGTAGGCCAGCTTCGCCGGAATCCAGAACTTGAACTTCGAGCCCACCGGCATCAGCTGCAGGCCCTCCGACCAACCCGGGATCACGCCCTGCAGCGGCAGCACCGCCGGCTCGCCGCGCTTGTAGGAGCTGTCGAACTCGGTGCCGTCCAGCAGGGTGCCCTTGTAGTTCACCTTCACGCCATCGCTGGCGGCCGGCTTCGGGCCCTTGCCCTGGGTGATGACCTGGTACTGCAGGCCGGAGGCGGTGGTGACCACGCCCGGCTTCTTGGCGTTCTCGGCCAGGAACTTCTCGCCCTTCTCCAGATTGGCCTTGGCTTCTTCCATCATCTTGGCGATCTGCTTGGCCTGCATACGCTGGCCGAAGCCCTGCATGATCTGCTGCGCCTGGGCCTCGGTGATCAGCGCCTTGCCGCCGGTCATCTGGGTGCGCAGGGCCTTCACCACGGTGTCGGTGTTGACCTCGTCCTTGATCTCGGACAGCTGCTTGCCCATCGCCATGCCGATGGCATAGCTCACCTGCTCCTTCTCGGTCGGCAGGCCGGGGTAGCCGGTCTTCTCGTCGGCGGCCTTGCCGGCCTGGGTGGCGTCGGTGGAAACCTCCACCGGCTTCTTCCCGGTGTTGCAGGCGGACACGGCCAGCACGGTGGCCAGGGCGAGCAGGGTGGGACGGACGATCGGCTTCATCTGCGGGAAACTCCGGGGAAAGTAGCGTGGGAAACGGCGTTGTGGGAAGGCCGGCGCGGGCGCCGGCAGGAACGCGATGACGGGCAAACCAGTGGGGTTGGACTCATTCGACGCCCAACAGTTCCACGTCGAACACCAGGGTGGCATTGGGCGGGATGTCGCGACCGGCGCCCTTTTCGCCGTAGCCCAGCGCGGCCGGGATCCAGAACCGGTACTTGGCGCCGACCGGCATCATCGCCACGCCCTCGCTCCAGCCCTTGATGACCTGGTCGAGGCCGAATTCGGCGGGCTCGCCGCGATCGTAGGAACTGTCGAACTTGGTGCCGTCCAGCAGGGTGCCGACGTAGTCGACCTTGACCCGCTGGCCCGGCTTCGGGCGCACGCCGTTGCCCTGGCGCAGGATCTGGTACTGCAGGCCGCTGGGGGTGACGAACACCCCCTTCACCTGGCGGTTCTTGGCCAGGAACGCCTGCTCCTTCGCGAGCGCCGATTCGCCGTCGCGCTTGCGCTCCTCGGCCTGCTTCTCCTCCAGCCGTGCCGAGAACCGGCTGCGCACCTGGGCGACCTGCGCCGCGTCCAGCAGCGGCTTGGCGGCCGGGTCGGCGCCGTCCTTCACCCCGCGCAGGAACATCGGCATGTCGAACTCTCCGTGCGCATCCTGCAGGGTCTGGCCCACGGTGGCGCCCAACAGCAGCCCCACCTTGGCGCGATCCAGGTTCGCGCCCGGCTTGCCGGCCCGGCGCGCGGAGATGTTCCCCATCAGCCCCTGCCAGGTGGCGCGCGCCTCATCCGGCGCCAGCAGCGGCTTGCCGCCGGCCAGCGCATTCTCCACGGCGCGCTGGAACGCGGCCATGTCCATGTCCGGCAGGCCGGGGCCGACACTGCGGGCTGCGTCCAGGCCCAGCATGTAGCCGACCTGCTCGCGCTCGCTGGCAGGCATCGCCTCCTGCGCCTGCAGCGTACCCACCACCAGGGTCAGGGCCAGCAGCGCGGCCCAGGGCCGCCGCAATGAAAACCGCATCGTGTCGCTCTCCGGAAGCACCCGCCGCAGGCACGCAGGCCGGCCGGGCAACGCGCCATTGTCGTTCCCCGGCCCGGCAGCGGCAATCCTTGGCGCACGCCGGCCCGTGCCCCCCCCTGTCTTTGGTTGGGTCGAACGGTGGTTGACAGGCGAAATCTTAGTGTTATAGTTGCCTACAACACCGAACACCCAGAGCAGGACGTTCACCATGAACCGCAAGCTCCACAACTCCCTGATGGCAGCCCTGGCCTCCAGCGCACTGCTCGTCATCGCGCTGCTGGCCAGCACCCCGGCCATCCCCTCCGCCCCGGCATCACTGGCGCAGGACGCGCTGCTGCAGGACACCACCCTGGCCGGCCTGGCGCCCGCGCTGGACGCACCGCCCGCCCGCGCCGCGGCGCGCACGCCGCGGCAGTCGCTGCGGATGCCGTTCTTCTCCTTCTCGCCGCGGAGCTGAGCCATGGCGACCGTCGAATGGAGCGATGGCGCTCCCATCTACCGCCAGCTCAAGGAGCGCGTGATCGCGATGATGCTGGACGGCGTACTGAAGCCGGGCGACGCCCTACCTTCGGTCCGACAGGTGGCCGCCGAATACCAGCTGAACCCGATCACCGTCTCGCGCGCCTACCAGGAGCTCGTGGACGACCAACTCGTCGAAAAACGCAGGGGGCTTGGCATGTACGTCACCGAGGGCGCCACCGCGCGCCTGCTGCAGAGCGAGCGCGAGCGCTTTCTGCGCGAGGAATGGCCGCAGGTGCTGGAACGCATCCAGCGCCTGGGCCTGAGCATCGAAGAACTGCTGGACCCGCAGCAGAAATGGGGGAAGAAGTGAACGCCGAAACGAACCTGCCCGTGGTCTCCGCCCGCGGCCTGCGCAAGGCTTACAAGAACACGCTGGCACTGGATGACACCCGCTTCGAGATCCCGGCCGGCCGGATCGTCGGCCTGATCGGCCCCAACGGCGCCGGCAAGACCACTGCGCTCAAGGCGATCCTCGGCCTGATCCCGTTCGAGGGCGAGCTGCAGGTCCTGGGCAAGGACCCGCGCACCCAGCGCGATGCGCTCATGAACGACATCTGCTTCATCGCCGACGTGGCCGTGCTGCCGCGCTGGATCACGGTGGCACAGGCGATCGAGTTCGTCGCCGGCGTGCACCCGCGGTTCGACGCCGCGCGCTGCCAGCGCTTCCTCGAGGGCACCCAGCTCAAGCCCGGGATGAAAGTGCGCGAAATGTCCAAGGGCATGATCGTGCAGCTGCATCTGGCGCTGGTGATGGCGATCGACGCCCGCCTGCTGGTGCTGGACGAGCCAACGCTGGGCCTGGACATCCTCTACCGCAAGCAGTTCTACCAGCGCCTGCTGGAGGACTACTTCGACGAGAACAAGACCATCCTGGTCACCACCCATCAGGTCGAGGAGATCGAGCACATCCTGACCGACGTGATGTTCATCCGCGCCGGCAAGATCGTGCTGGAAACCGCGATGGACACCCTCGGCGAACGCTACGTCGAAGTCCTGGTGAACGCCGACCGACTGGAAGCCGCGCGCGCGCTGCAGCCGATCGACGAGCGCAGCCTGCCCTTCGGCAAGACCGTGATGCTGTTCGACGGCGCCGACCCGGCGCGCCTGGCGGAACTGGGCGAAACCCGCACCCCCGGCCTGGCCGACCTGTTCGTCGCCACCATGAAAGGAACCTACGCATGAACGCCCGCACCGACATGGACGGCTTTACGGCCGCCCCGCGCGCGCCCGCGCGCACCCCGCCGCACGCCACCCACAAGCTGAAGCTGCTGCTCAAGCGCGAGTTCTGGGAGCACAAGGGCGGCTTCTTGTGGGCGCCGATCTGGGCCGGCGGCATCTCCCTCATGCTCACCCTGATGGCGCTGATCATGGCCGAAGTCGGGTTGCGGCGCACGGTCTCCGAACACGGCGGAATACGGGTCGATGGCCAGGTCGTCGTCAACGGCTTCGATCTGAGCACGGTGACCGGCAAGATGTCGCCGGAAGACCTGCAGAAGCTGGCCGACGGCGTCAGCATGAGCACCGCCTCGGCGATGTTCTGGCCCCTGCTGGTGCTCGGCTTCGTGGTGTTCTTCTACTGCCTGGGCAGCCTGTACGACGAGCGCAAGGACCGCAGCGTGCTGTTCTGGAAGTCGCTGCCGGTCTCCGACCGCGACACCGTACTGTCGAAGGCGGCCAGCGCGCTGCTGGTGGCGCCGGCCATCGCGGTGGCGGTCGGGATCGCCTGCATGGTCGCGTTCCTGCTGGTGCTCAGCGTGTTCGTGCTGCTCCACCACGGCAACCCGTTCACCCTGCTGTGGAGCCCCGGCAACCTGCTGGCCAACGCGGGCCTGGCGATCGCGGCGATCCCGGTGTACGCGCTGTGGGCGCTGCCCAGCGCCGGCTGGCTGATGCTGTGCTCGGCCTGGTCCCGCAGCAAGCCGTTCCTGTGGGCGATCATGCTGCCGGTGTTCGCCGGGGTGTTCATCAGCTGGTTCGACCTGCTGCACCTGTTCGACCTCCAGAGCAGCTGGTTCTGGAAGCACGTAGTGGCGCACCTGCTGGGCGGCGTGTTCCCCGGCTCCTGGTTCAGCGTGATCGACCTCGGCGCACTCAAGGACGGCCACTTCGGGCACATGGCCGCGCTCAGGACGATGTACACGGTGCTGGCCACCCCGCAGCTCTGGATCGGCGCCGCCGCCGGGGTCGCGATGATCGCCGCCAGCATCCGCCTGCGCCGCTGGCGCGACGACAACTGATCGCCCGCCACTACTCTCACGCTTGCGAGGATCCAACCATGCACCGCACGCACCGCACCCGTTTCGCCCTCGCGCTCGCCGCCGCCCTGCCGCTGGCCGCCTGCAGCAAGCCTCCGGCACCTCCGGCACCTCCGGCCCCGCCCGCGCCGCCAGCCGCCGCCGACGCGCCGCTCGGTTTCGTCGGGCAGCAGGTGGACAAGGCCCTGGCCGAGGCGCGCAAGGAACTGCGCGAGAAGAACCTGAGCCTCAACGGCAACATCAGCCTCAACATCAACGGCAAGCAGGTGCGGCATGACACCTCCCGCCTGCCGAAGGCCGAGATCACCCCACAGGGCGACCTGCTGGTGGACGGCAAGCCGGTGGCGATTGACGCCGCCCAGCGCCGGCAGTTGCTGGACTACCGCCAGCACGTGATCGCGCTGGCCGAGGCCGGCATCGCGATCGGCGGGAAAGGCGTGGACATCGCCGGGGAAGCGCTGGGCGGCGCGCTGGGCGCGGCCTTCGGCGGCGAGCAGGCGCGCCAGGACTTCGAACGCCGGATGCAGGCCAAGAGCGATGCGATCGAGGCCGAGGCACGCAAGCTATGCGTGCAGCTGCCGCCGCTGCTGGCGTTGCAGCAGTCGCTGGCGGCCTCGCTGCCGGCGTTCAAGCCCTACGCCACCATGACCCAGGCCGATATCGACGATTGCGGCAAGTCGCACGCCAAAGGCAGCGGCGTGGCGGTCACCGCCGCCGGCGGTTGATCGCGATGCCGGCGGCGGCTAACCCCCGCCGCTGGCGCCGCTGCCGATGCCGCCCGCGGTCAGCGCGGCCGGATCCAGCAGGCGGCGCAGGCGGGCCTCGTCCAGCCCGCTGTCCTCCAGCGCCACCGCCAGCACCGGGCGGCCTTCGGCATACGCGCGCTTGGCGATCGCCGCGGCCTTCTCGTAGCCGATCACCGGGTTCAGCGCGGTCACCAGAATTGGATTGCGCTCCAGCGCCGCGGCCACATTCTCGGCGCGCACCGTCAGCCCGGCGATCGCCTGATCGGCCAGCGCGCGCATGGCGTTGGCCAGCAGCGCCAGCTGCTCGTCGAGGTTGCTGGCGATCAGGGGCAGCATCACGTTGAGCTGGAAGTTGCCGCTCTGGCCGGCCACGGTGATCGCCTGGTGCAGGCCGATCACCTGCGCGCAGGCCATGCACAGCGCCTCCGGGATCACCGGGTTGACCTTGCCCGGCATGATCGAGCTGCCCGGCTGCAGCGCCGGCAGCGTGATTTCGCCCAGGCCCGCCAGCGGACCGGAGTTCATCCAGCGCAGATCGTTGCCGATCTTCATCAGCGCCACCGCCAGCGCATTGAGCTGCCCGGACAGCTCGACCAGATCGTCCTGCGCGGCCAGCCCCTCGAACAGGTTGTCGGCCTGCTCGAAGTGGGCGCCGGTGGCGGCCGCCAGCGCCTTGGCCACGCGCTTGCCGAACTTCGGATGGGCATTGATGCCGGTGCCGATGGCGGTGCCGCCGATCGGCAGCCGGCGCACGCGCTTGAGGCTGTCCTCGATCCGCGCCTGCGCCGAGGCCAGCTGCGCCGACCACGCCGAGAACTCCTGCGCGAAGGTCAGCGGCATCGCATCCATCAGATGCGTGCGCCCGGTCTTGACGGTACCGGCCAGGGTCTTGCCGCGGCGGCCGATGGTCTTGCGCAGGTGCGCCAGCGCCGGCAGCAGCGCCTGCCGCGCTTCCACCACCGCCATCACCCGGATGCTGGTCGGCACCACGTCGTTGCTGCTCTGGCCGAGGTTGACGTGGTCGTTGGGATGCACCGCTAGTCCGCTGGCCGCTGACGCGAGGTGGGCGATCACCTCGTTGGCGTTCATGTTGCTGGAGGTGCCCGAGCCGGTCTGGTAGCGGTCGATCGGGAACTGGTCCAGATGCGCGCCGGCGGCGATCGCGGTGGCCGCCTGCACGATGGCCTGCGCGCGCGCCGCGTCCAGCAGCCCGAGATGGCCGTTGACCATCGCCGCCGCAGCCTTGACCAGCCCCAAGGCGCGCAGGAATGCCGGCGGCAGCGGCCGCCCGGAGATGTGGAAGTTGTCGATCGCGCGCTGGGTCTGCGCGCCCCACAGCGCGGCGGCGGGCACCTGCAGCGCGCCCATGCTGTCGTGCTCGAGGCGGAAGCCGCTTGCCGGCTTGCGGCGGGATGGGCGGGTCGTCATGGCCTGCTCCAGGTCGGGAATGTCCGGAGCATAGTCCCGCGGCGGTTTAGAATGTGCATTCCCTCTGCATATCGCCCGCCGCCCATGTCGCACGCCTTGACCGCCCTGTCCCCGCTGGATGGCCGCTATGCCGGCAAGGTCGATCCGCTGCGCCCGATCTTCTCCGAATACGGGCTGATCCGGGCGCGCGTGCAGGTCGAGGTGGAATGGCTGCTGGCGCTGGCCGCCGAGCCGGGCATCCCGGAGCTGGCGCCGTTTTCCGCGGACGCCACCGCGCGCCTGCGCGCGCTGGCCGCGGGCTTCTCGGTCGAGCACGCGGCGCGGGTCAAGGCCATCGAGGCGACCACCAACCACGACGTGAAGGCCGTCGAATACTTCATCAAGGAACAGCTGAAGGACGATGCCGAGCTCGGCCCGGCACTGGAGTTCGTGCACTTCGCGTGCACCAGCGAGGACATCAACAACCTGTCCTACGCGCTGATGCTGCGCCAGGCGCGGCAGGACGTGCTGCTGCCGAAGCTCGACGCGCTGATCCAGAAACTGCGCGCGCTGGCGCACGAACACGCGGCGCTGCCGATGCTCTCGCGCACCCACGGCCAGACCGCCTCGCCCACCACCGTCGGCAAGGAACTGGCCAACGTGGTCGCACGCCTGCAGCGCCAGGGTGAAGTGTTGGCCGGGCTGCCGATGCCGGGCAAGATCAACGGCGCGGTGGGCAACTACAACGCTCACGTGGCCGCCTACCCCGACGTGGACTGGCCGGCGTTCTCGCGGCATTTCGTCGAATCGCTGGGCCTGGACTGGCAGCCCTACACCACCCAGATCGAGCCGCACGACGGCGTGGCCGAGCTGTGCGATGTGGCCAAGCGCATCGACACCATCGCGATCGACCTCTGCCGCGACATCTGGGGCTACATCTCGCAGGGCTACTTCAGGCAGGCGGTGAAGGCCGGCGAGGTGGGCAGCAGCACCATGCCGCACAAGGTCAATCCGATCGACTTCGAGAACGCGGAAGGCAACTTCGGCATTGCCAGCGCCCTGTTCGAGCATTTCGCCGCCAAGCTGCCGATCAGCCGCTGGCAGCGCGACCTCACCGATTCCACCGTCCTGCGCGCGCTGGGTACCGCCTTCGGGCACATGCTGATCGGCCTGGACGCCCTGCAGCGCGGCCTGGGCAAGCTCAGCGCCAACCCGGAGCGGCTGGCCGCCGACCTCGACGCCAGCTGGGAAGTGCTGGCCGAGGCAGTGCAGACGGTGATGCGCCGCCACGGCCTGCCGAACCCCTACGAGCAGCTGAAGGCGTTGACCCGCGGCCACGGCATCAGCGCCGAGTCGATGCGTGCCTTCGTCGAGACGCTGGACCTGCCGGCGGCCGACAAGCAGCGCCTGCTGGACATGACCCCGGCCCGCTACACCGGCCTGGCCGAGCGGCTGGCGCGGGAGATCTGAACATGGCCGCCGCTGCGCCCGTCATCGAAATCGACGCCGCCGC
>CAYYAT010000023.1:0-12036 GCA_964469595.1 uncultured Thermomonas sp. | reverse complement strand
CCTCCTGGGTGGGCGGCACTTCCTTCATCGCCACCGCGACCACGCGCAGGCCCTCCTCGTTGAGATCGGCGGTCACCTCGCGGATGCGCTCCAGCAGTTCCGAGGTCAGCGGCTCGACCGCATCGCCGTGGCGCACGTGGGTGCAGACGGCGAGGACCTCCTCGACCGCCCCCTTGCAGATCAGCTCGTGATGATCCTCGCGCTCGCTCACCACCACCGACATGCGCCGGCGCTGGAAGTCGAACGGAATCTCGTCCACCTTGCGATAGTTTTTGACCGGATTGAGCTCCTGGTGCACTTCCGCGTGCTCCAGCACCGCCACGTCCAGCAGGTTCTTCAGCCCGGTCTGGTAGTAGCTGTTGAGATAGGCCATCTCCAGCACTTCGTCGGACTCCTCGCCCCACACGTCCACGTGCCGGGCCAGGAAGATCTTGTCCTGGGTCAGGGTGCCGGTCTTGTCGGTGCACAGCACGTCCATCGCGCCGAAGTTCTGGATCGCGTCCAAGCGCTTCACGATCACCTTGCGCCGCGACATCACCACAGCGCCCTTGGCCAAGGTCGAGGTGACGATCATCGGCAGCATTTCCGGGGTCAGCCCCACCGCGATCGACAGCGCGAACAGCAGCGCCTCCATCCAGTCGCCCTTGGTGAAGCCGTTGATGAACAGCACCAGCGGCACCATCACGAACATGAAGCGGATCAGCAGCCAGCTGACCCTGTTGACGCCGGCCTGGAACGCGGTGGGCGCGCGGTCGGTGGCGGTCACGCGGCTGGCCAGCGCGCCGAAATAGGTGGCGTTGCCGGTGCCCAGCACCACCGCGGTGGCCGAGCCGGACACCACGTTGGTGCCCATGAACAGGATGTCGTCCAGTTCCAGCGGATTGATCGCCGTGGCGTCGCGCTGGACCGCGAACTTTTCCACCGGCATGGATTCGCCGGTCATCGCCGCCTGCGCCACGAACAGGTCTTTGGCCGACAGCACCCGGCAATCGGCCGGGATCATGTCGCCGGCCGACAGCAGGATCACGTCACCCGGCACCAGCCACTTGATCGGCAGCTCCACCCGGTAGCCGCCGGCACCGAAGGCGCGCACCGCGCCGGGCCGCGCCTCGTCCAGCCCGTCCCGCGGCTGCGGGCGCAGCACGGTGGCGGTGTTGCTGACCATCGCCTTCAGCGCCTCGGCCGCCTTGTTGGCCTTGGATTCCTGCCAGAAGCGCAGCAGGGTGGACAGCACCACCATGGTGCCGATCACCACCGTCGCCTTCATGTCGTCGGTCAGCCACGAGATGACCGCCAGCAGCGTCAGCAGCAGGTTGAACGGATTGCGGTAGGACAGCCACAGGTGCTGCCACCAGGCCAGCGGCTTCTCCTGCTCCACCTCGTTCAGGCCGACCTGCGCGCGGACGGCCTCGGCCCGCTCCTCGTCGAGGCCGTGCTCGCCGCTGCCCAGCTGCGACAGCAGCGCCGCCGGCTCGGCCAGCGCGGCGGAGGCAAGGCGCTGGCCCAACCCGGCCGGCAGCTCGCGGCTGACGTCCGCGCGCACCACGCTGTCCAGCACCGCCAGCCGCCGGAAATGGCGGGTGAAGTGGCGGTTGCTGAGGAAATTCGCGAAAAACTCTTTCAGGAGGGTGAATGCCATGGAAGGTCTCCTTGGCCCCCGCCTGCGGCAGGGGCGATGTGCTGTCGATCGATAGTCTGGGGGCGTGAGATGGCAGTTGCGTCACCCGCTGCGCCATGGCTTGGGCAGCCAGCGCAGGCCGATCGCAACCCAGCGCTGCCCTGCCCCGTCCCCGAGGCGGTTGCCGCAGGTGGCATCCAGCTGCAGGCGTTCCGGCAGCAGCCAGTGGCGGACGCCGGCCTGCCACGACGGCCGGCCCGCGTCCTGGCCGAAGGTTTCGGCCAGCAGCGACGTGCGCCGCGCCAACCGCCACTCGCTGCCCACTCCCCAGCTGAGGTGGTCGCGGCGGCTGGCGCCCTCGCGCAGCCAGCCCAGGTTCGCATGCACCAGCAGCGCATCGCCTGCAAACGCGCGCGTGGCCGGCAGGTAGGCGTACATATCCGTCGTCCCGGTCCCCACGTGGCGGACGCCGCCCACGGCCAGGGCGATCCCCCAGCCGCCGTCATCCAGCGGACGCAGCAGGGTCTTGGCCTGCACCAGCACCTCGCGTTCGGCGCGCGCGCCGCGGGCCGTCAGCACCGCGCCGCCCGCGGTCAGCTCCAGGCCACTGCCAAGGTTGCAGGCCGGCAGCGCCCAGATCTCGGTAGCCGGGCGCGACTGCCGCCGCCAGCTCTCCAGCTGGCAACTTCCGGGCGCGACGATGCCGGCATCATCCACCACCATCGGGCTGCCCGCGTGCGCCGCGCCCGCCGCAAGCCAGGCGAGCGCCAACCCGGCAGGACGGACCGCCGGCACGCATCCGGCGCGGGGGGTCTGGATCAGGCGCATATGAGGTCTCCTCGCTGGTCGAGGCAGAGCCACCCCGCGCGCACTGGCCGGCCTCGGCGGTCGCTTGCCGCCTGCGCCGGCCACGCCTGCCGAACGGCAAGCGCGGCTCGACGCCCTCCCGTCACGGGAAGGCAGTTTCAGCTGTCGGGAAGGGAAGCGCACCCGGAAAGGGGGCGCGTTGCCGCTTCTCGCTTCCGGCGAGACAGCGGCAGGAGACCTGCGCTTATCTTGCCGAGAAGATGCCGGCTTGCGCCGGCCGACGACTGTCGCTCGAACAAGTGCCCACTTGGGGGAATCTCCGCAGTTGAAAGCGCGCGCATTGTAGGCAGCCGATTCGAGGGTCGCAAGCGCGCCGTAGAAAGGGCGATCCGGGTGGGCGGACTCTGGAAGACGATCTGGCGGCGATCCCGCCAGCGGCCGAGGATTTTCCCCGAATCGCCCGTTCGATTCGGTTTCCTCGATCTCCGCTGCTTGCCCCCGCTTCCCGCCTCACTACGCGGTGGCTTGCGCCGCCGCCAGCGCCTGCGCGAGGTCGTCCCACAGATCCTCGACGTCCTCGATGCCCACCGACAGCCGCAACAGGCCGGGGGTGATGCCGGTGGCTGCCCGCACGGCCTCCTCCACCACCCGATGGGTCAGGCCCGCCGGATGCTGGATCAGGGTGTCCACCGAACCCAGGCTCACCGCCGGCGTCATCACCTTCACCGCGGCCATCACCGCCGCCGCCACAGCGTGGCCGCCGTGCAGCTCGAACGCCAGCAGGCAGCCGGGACCGCGCATCTGGCGACCCACCAGGTGCGCGCCATGCGCACCCGCCAGGCCCGGATAGAACACCCGTGCCACCGCCGGATGCTGCTGCAGGCGCTGCGCCAGCACCTGCGCATTCGCCTGCGCCGCCTCCACCCGCAGCTTCAGGGTCGGCAGGCCACGATGCAGGAGATACGCGGCCAAGGGATGCAGCAGCGCGCCGGTCGCCGCGCGCACGGTGCGTAGCGGCGCCGCATGCGCCTCGTCGCAGCAGATGACCCCGGCGATCACGTCGCCATGGCCGCCGAGGAACTTGGTCGCGCTGTGCAGCACGTAGGTGGCGCCGAGCTCGGCCGGGCGCTGCAGCACCGGGGTGGCGAAGGTGGAATCCACCAGCACCGGCACCTCGCCGGCGGCCGCCACCACCGCGCGGATGTCCACCAGCTGCAGGGTCGGGTTGGCCGGGGTCTCGATTACCACCAGCGCGGTGTCGGCGCGGCGCCTGGCGGCGATCTCGTCGGCCTGCACGAACTCCGCCTCGAGCCCGCACATTCCGCTGGCCAGCAAATGATCGGACGTGCCGTACAAGGGGCGCACCACCAGCACATGCCTGCCATGCTGCGCGCGCGCCAGCAGCACCGCGGTCATCGCGGCCATGCCGGAGGCGAACGCGACGCACGCCTGGGTGCCTTCCAGCGCAGCGAGCGCGGCCTCGGTGCGGGCCACGGTGGGATTGTGCAAGCGCGCGTAGATCGGATTGGCCGCCTCGGCGGCACCGGCCACCAGCGCATCGAAGCTGGCCGTGCCCACGGCGAGATCCGCCACCGGGTAGGTGGTGGACAGATCCAGCGGCGGGGCGTGCACGCATAGGGCGCCGAAGTCGTCGCGGCCGGCATGGACGGCGGTGGTCTGGAAACGGTGCATGGCAGCCTCCGATACGGTCGATTGCCGCTATGCTAGAACCTGGTTCGCCTGACTAAATCTTGACCGAACGATATTTCGCATTACGGGAAAATCCGCATGCTCGACCGAATCGACTACGCCCTGCTGCGGCTGCTGCGGAAGAATGCGCGGCTGCCCAACAAGGACCTGGCGGACAAGACCGGGGTCGCCCCCTCCACCGCGCTGGAGCGGGTGCGGCGGATGCGCGAGGCGAAGATCCTGCTGGGCTACCACGCCGAGATCGCGCCGGAGGCGCTCGGCATCGGCCTGCAGGCGATGGTGTCGGTGCGCCTGGCGCGGCATTCGCGCGCACTGGTGGACGGTTTCCACCGCCACCTGCTGAGCCTGCCGGAAGTGCTGGCCTGCTATCACGTGGCCGGTGCCGACGACTTCCTCGCCCATGTCGGGGTGCGCGACAGCGAGCATCTGCGCCAGTTCACCCTGTCCGCGTTCACCGAGCGCGAAGAGGTGGCGCACATCGAGACGCGGCTGATCTTCGAGTTCCAGCGCAACGTGGACCTGCCGCCACTACCCGCAGCGAACTGAGGCTACTGGAACAGGCGGTAGGTGCGGGTGGAGACTTCGCTCATCCAGCGGTAATAGCTCACCCGCCAGCGCCGGCCCACGTTCGGCTCCCACGGGTCGTACACCATCAGGGTGGTGCCGCGCCCGCTGGGATCGTTGTCGCCGCGCACGCCCACCACCAGGGTCATGTGCCCGGGGCTGCCCTGGTAGCCGCTGGGGACGCGCTTGAGATAGCCGCCCGGGCTCCACAGGGTGTCCACCATCACCGGCCCCTGCCGCACCATGCCGGCGAATGCCTGCGGGGTCCACGACGCCGGCGGATAGAAACGCAGCCCATGCGCGCGCGCATAGCGCTCGGTCAGCGGCAGCCAGTTGGCGAGATCGGAGGCGTTGTACAGCCCGCTCGCATCGTCCCACATGTCGGACGGCGTGGCGGCCTTGACCGCCGCCACGCTGCTGCGTTTGAGCATGGCGGTGGAGGCCGCCCAGCAGGTGGAGTTGGTCGGCTGCGGGATGAAGGGCCGCTGGTGCTGGACCGGCGGATAGGCCTCGGCATCGAACAGCGCATTCTGGGTACAGGGACCGGCCTCGCCGTCCACCACCAGCCAGGCCTGGTCCTGGAAGCGGCGCACCGCGTCCTGCGTGCGCGGCCCATAGCGGCCATCCGGCTGCAGGTTGCAGCCCGGCAGCTTGCGATTCAGCGCCTCCTGCAGGCGCCGCACCTCGGGCCCGCTGGACCCGTTCCTGAGCACTGTCATCTGCCTCTCCGCCGCAAAACTTGCAATGCTGCGCAGGATGCGGAGCCATCGGCGGCGCCGCCATTCCCGAAACGGCCTATGCGCCCCTTGCGTTCGGCATAGGGGAAAGGCCGCATGGCAACGCGGCGGCAGGCGCGGGCTACAGCGCGTCGATATCGCCCAGCGCGCGGATCAGGCGGCGGGCACGCTTGTCCGGCTTGGTCTCGGGCGGCTGGAAACCGGCGCGCTCGGCCGCACGCTGCGCGCGTGCATGCGCGCGCGCCTGCCGCGACGCCTCGGATTCGCGGTACAGGGCCTGGGCGACGCTGGCCGGACCGCGCGTATCGCTGAGCGCCAGCACTTCGATCTCGAACCGCTCCTCCGCCCGCTGCACGATCAGCGCATCGCCCACCCGCACGCCGCGCGCGGGCTTGGCGCGCTGGCCGCCAACCTCGACCTTGCCGGTCTCGATGGCGTGCTTGGCCAGCGCGCGGGTCTTGAAGAAGCGCGCGGCCCACAGCCACAGGTCGAGGCGAACGCGGGCGGTGTCGTCTGGGATCGGCATGCGGGGCGTTCTACGCGTCGGAAACGCGGACGGCCACCCGAAGGTGGCCGTCGCGGGGCGTCGCGAGGGTCGCGGAAGCGCCTTACTCGGCGGCGGCGGCCGCAGCGGCCGCGGCGGCCTTGGCCTTGGCGTTGCCGGCCAGGTCTTCCTTGATGCGCGCCTTCTTGCCTTCCAGGCCACGCAGGTAGTACAGCTTGCTGGCGCGCACGTCGCCACGGCGCTTCACTTCCACCGAGTCGATCGCGGCGCTGTGGGTCTGGAACACGCGCTCGACGCCGTAGCCGTGGGAAATCTTGCGCACGGTGAAGGCGGAGTTCAGGCCGGCGTTCTTCTTGCCGATCACCACGCCCTCGTAGGCCTGCACGCGCTCGCGGTTGCCTTCCTTCACCTTGACGTTGACGATGACGGTGTCGCCGGGGCCGAACTCCGGCAGCTTGCGCGCCACCTGGGCGGTTTCGAAGTCCTGGACGAGGGTGTGGATCGAGGGCTTGTTCATGGGATCAACCTGTTGAATGTGTTGCGTGCGCTGGCACGCGCCTGTTGGAGTCGTTGTTGCGCGAGTGCACGTGGACCCGCGTCATGGCACTGGTGTGGCGAATGAATCTGGAACGGCTGGGCACAGGCCCAGCCGCGCATTATAGCCGGAAATTCCGTTGCGTGTCGCGCGCTTGCAGGCCTCGACAGGCGCCGGCTCAGGCATCCCCGTCCGGCGGCTCGCCGGCCGCCGCCAGCCACTGCGCCCGGAACGCCTCCAGCAGGGTGCGGTCGGCCTTCGATAGCGCGGCCTCGTCCAGCAGGTCGGGCCGGCGCAGCCAGGTGCGTCCGAGCGACTGCTGCCGCCGCCAGCGCGCGATCTCGGCGTGATTACCGGACAGCAGCACCTCCGGCACCCGGCCCAGCGGGTGTTCCACCGGGCGGGTGTAATGCGGGCAGTCCAGCAGGCCGTCGCCCTCGAAGCTGTCCTGGGCTGCGGAGTCGGAATCGCCCAGCGCACCGTCCAGCAGCCGCGCCACCGCATCGACTACCACCGCCGCGGCCAATTCGCCGCCGGACAGCACGTAATCGCCGATCGACAGTTCCTCGTCGACTTCCGCCTGCAGCAGGCGTTCGTCGACGCCCTCGTAGCGCCCGCACAGCAGCACCAGCCGCGGCAGCGCCGCCAGCTCGCGCACCTTGCGCTGGTCCAGGCGACGCCCCTGCGGGCTCAGGTAGACCACCCGCGCCGGCGCAGGATCGGCCGCGCGCGCGGCGGCCAGGGCGGCGCGCAGCGGGTCGATCAGCATCACCATGCCCGGGCCGCCGCCGAACGGGCGATCGTCCACCCGACGGTAATTGCCTTCGGCGAAATCGCGCGGGTTCCAGCCGTGGATCGTCAGCAGCCCGCGCTCGCCGGCACGCCCCACCACGCCGTGCGCGGCCAGCTGCGCGACGAAGTCGGGAAACAGGCTGACGATGTCGAAGCGCATGCCGGCAGGACGCTAGAAATCCGGATCCCAGTCCACCGTCACCAGACCGGCCTCGAAATCGACGCCGCGGATGAAGTCGGGCTGGACGAACGGGATCATGCGCTCGCGCTCGCCCTGCGCCACCAGCACGTGGTTGGCACCGTTGTCGAACAGGTAGGCGACGCGCCCGAAGTCCACGCCCTCGACATTGGCCACGCGCAGGCCTTCCAGGTCCACCCAGTAATACTCGCCGGGGGCCGGCGGCGGCAGCGCGCTGCGCGGCACCAGCACCTCGGTCCCGCGCAGGGCATCGGCGGCATCGCGGTCGGAAATCCCCGGCAGGGTGGCGATCAGGCCCTTGCCGCCGGCGCGCACTTTTGCACCCTCGCACAGGCGCTCGCCACCGCGCGCATCGCGCAGGGTCCAGGGCTGGTAGCGGGCGATCGCGCGGGCGGGCTCGGTATAGCTTTCCAGCTTGACCTCGCCACGCACGCCGAACGCACCGTGCAAGCGGCCCACGGCGATCATCCGCTGGCCAGCCGACGGTGCGTCCATTTCGGGATCCAGTCCGGCGGCGCCCGCGGGCGCCGTGCCGGGACACATCGGGATCAAGCCGCCTTGGCGGCGGTCTTGTACAGGTCGGCGACCTTCTCGGTCAGCTGGGCGCCGTTGTCCACCCAGTACTTCAGGCGCTCGAGGTTCAGCTCGACGCGCTTTTCCTGGCCCTGCGCCACCGGGTTGTAGAAGCCCAGTCGCTCGATGTTGCGGCCGTCGCGGGCGCTGCGGCTGTCGGTGACGATGATGTGGTAGAACGGACGCTTCTTCGCGCCACCGCGGGTGAGACGGATCTTGACCATGTTGGTTCCAGTGTTGCCCAGCGGCCGGGATGGCCGGGTAAGCCGGGAATGATAGCCGGTTTTCCATCCCAAACCAAGGCTCGGGACGTCGGCTGACCCCGCAGGGGCCGCGGTCAGGCGCGCGCGAACACCAGCGCGGCGTTGGTGCCGCCGAAGCCGAAGCTGTTCGACATCACCACGCCAAGCCGCGCCTCGCGGCTCGTGCGCACGATCGGGAAGCCCGCGGCCTCCGGGTCGAGCACGTCGATGTTGGCGGAGCCCGCGATGAAGCCGTCACGCAACATGAGCAGGCTGTAGATCGCCTCGTGCACGCTGGCGGCACCCAGCGAATGGCCACTCAGCGCCTTGGTGGACGACAGCGGCGGCACCGCGTCGCCGAACGCCTCGCGCACCGCGCGCAGCTCCACGATGTCGCCCAGCGGCGTCGACGTGCCGTGGGTGTTGAGGTAGTCCACCGGGCGGTCCACGCCGTCCAGCGCCATCTTCATGCAGCGCACCGCGCCCTCGCCGCTCGGCGCGACCATGTCGGCGCCGTCGCTGGTGACGCCGTAGCCCACCAGCTCCGCATGGATGCGCGCGCCGCGCGCGACCGCGTGGTCCCAGTCCTCCAGCACCAGCATGCCGCCGCCGCTGCCGATGACGAAGCCGTCGCGGCCGGCGTCGTACGGACGCGAGGCGCGCTCGGGCGTCGCGTTGTAGCCGGTGGACAGTGCGCCCATCGCGTCGAACATCACCGTCATCGTCCAGTCGAGGTCCTCGCCGCCGCCGGCGAACACGATGTCCTGCGCGCCGTGGCGGATCAGGTCCGCACCGGCGCCGATGCAGTGCGCGGAGGTCGCGCAGGCGGCGCTGATGGAATAGCTCAGGCCCTTGATGTGGAAGGCGGTGGCCAGGTTGGCGGACACCGTGGAGCACATCGTGCGCGGCACCATGTACGGCCCCACCTTGCGCACGCCGCGCTCGCGCAGGATGTCGGCGGTCTCCACCTGCCAGCGGCTGGAGCCGCCGCCGGAACCGGCGATCAGGCCGGTGCGCGGATGGCTGACCTGGGCCTCGTCCAGGCCGGCATCGGCGATGGCGTCGCGCAGCGCCACGTAGCTGTAGGCGGCGGCGTCGCTCATGAAGCGCTTCAGCTTGCGGTCGATCGCGGCGTCGAGGTCCAGCTCCACCGCGCCGCCCACCTGGCTGCGCAGGCCGCGCTCGACCGAGTCGGGCAGCGTGCGGATGCCGGAGCGACCCTCGCGCAGGGCGCGCGAGACGGTATCGAGGTCGTTGCCGAGGCAGGACGTGATGCCCATGCCGGTGATGGCGACGCGACGCATGTCAGAAGCTCTCCGTCGAGGTGAACAGGCCCACCCGCAGGTCCTTGGCGGTGTAGATCTCGCGGCCATCGACCAGCGTGCGGGCATCGGCCTGCGCCACCACCAGCTTGCGGTTGATGACGCGGGTGACGTCGATCTCGTAGCTCACCACCTTGGCGGTGGGCAGCACCTGGCCGCTGAACTTCACCTCGCCGCAACCCAGCGCGCGGCCGCGGCCAGGCGCGCCCAGCCAGGTCAGGTAGAAGCCGACCAGCTGCCACATCGCATCCAGCCCGAGGCAGCCGGGCATCACCGGGTCGCCGAGAAAATGGCACTGGAAGAACCAGAGGTCGGGACGGATGTCCAGCTCGGCGCGGACGAAGCCCTTGCCATGCGCGCCGCCGTGGTCGTTGATCTCGACGATGCGGTCGAACATCAGCATCGGATCGGCCGGCAGCCGGGCGACGCTGTTGGGGAACAACTCGCCGCGGGCGCTGGCCAGCAGCTGCTCGCGGGTGAAGGAAGACGCGCGGGTCATGGACTGGCCCAAGGGGAAAGGATTTCGATTCTAAACACCGCCCCGCCACATACCTAGACGTATGCGCCCGCGCGCGATGCTGGACGCCAGAAGCGGGATGGAGGCCGGCCGCGAACCCGGCAGTGGCCGGCACTGAAATCGTGTGCACCGCAATCCCGCCGGCGAAGCGTATTAAGCTCGGGAAACCCCAAGGCTGGAACCGATGTCCGTGACGCTTGCCACGCCCGCTTCGCTGTTGACCGTGTTCGGCGCCACCGGCGACCTCGCGCGGCGCATGCTGCTGCCCTCGCTGTACAGCCTGCAGGCCGAACGCCTGCTGCCGGAAGGCATGCGCATCCTCGGCACCGCGCGCAGCGAGCTGGACCGCGAGGGCTTCGCGCAGCTGGTGGCCGACAGCATCGAGCAGCGCATCCCCGCGCACGAGCGCAGCAAGGACGCCCTGCGCGGGCTGCTGGAGCGCCTGGACTACCTGCCCGCCAGCGCCGACGACGATGCCTCGATGGCGGCGCTGGCCGCGCGCGTGCAGGCCCTGCGCACGGGCGACGTGCTCTACCACATGAGCACCGCCCCGCGCTTCTACGGCCCGGCCTGCCAGGCGCTGGCCGCGCACGGCGCCGCTGGGCCCGGCACCCGGGTGATGCTGGAGAAGCCGATCGGCAAGGATCTGGCCAGCGCGATCGCGATCAACGACGCAGTAGCGCGCGCATTCGACGAGGAGCGGATCTTCCGCACCGACCACTACCTCGGTAAGGAAGGCGTGCAGAACCTGATCGCGCTGCGCTTCGGCAATGCGCTGTTCGAGCCGCTGTGGAACGCGCGCCACGTCGAGCAGGTGCAGATCACGGTCGCCGAGACGGTGGGCGTGGAGGGCCGCGGCGACTATTACGACGAGGCCGGCGCGCTGCGCGACATGCTGCAGAACCACCTGCTGCAGCTGCTGTGCCTGGTCGCGATGGAACCGCCGGCGCGGTTCGACCCCACCGCGGTGCGCAACGAGAAGATCAAGGTGCTGCGCTCGCTGCGCGCGATCGACGCCGGCAACGTCGCCACCGAATCGGTGGCCGGCCAGTACACCGCCGGCGCGATCGACGGCGCCGCGGTGCCCGGCTACGTGGACGAGCTGGGCCGCTCCAGCCACACCGAGACCTTCGTGGCGCTGCGCGCGCACGTGGACAACTGGCGCTGGTCCGGGGTGCCGTTCTACCTGCGGACCGGCAAGCGCCTGCCGGCGCGCAGCACCGAGATCTACCTGCAGTTCCGCAAGGTGCCGTATTCGATCTTCGGCGGCGCCGCGGCGGCCGACATGCGCCCGAACGGGCTGCTGATCAAGCTGCAGCCGGAGGAGCGCATCGAGCTGGACCTGATGAGCAAGACCCCGGGCCTGGACCGGAACGGCCTGCGCCTGTCGCAGGTGGCGCTGGACCTGGATTTCCACCAGGAATTCGCCAGCGCGCGCCGGCGCATCGCCTACGAGCGCCTCTACCTCGACGCGATCGAGGGCAACGGCACCCTGTTCGTGCGCCGCGACGAGACCGAGGCCGCCTGGCAGTGGGTGGACGCGATCGCCGCCGGCTGGCGCGATGCCGGCATGCTGCCGCGCCCCTATCCCGCCGGCACCTGGGGGCCGGGCGCCGCGATCTCGCTGGTGGACCGCCTGGGCCACGGCTGGCGCGAATGAGCGGACGCGCGGCGATGGCAGGCATCGAGCACCTCTATCCCGACACCCCCGCGCTGGTCGCCGGGGTCGCCGCCGCGTTCACGCAGGCCTGCCGCGACGCCATCACCCGCCGCGGCCACGCCTGGCTGGCACTGGCCGGCGGACGCACGCCGCTGCCGGTGTATGCGCAGCTGGCGCAGGCCCTGCGCGGCGAGCGGATCGACGCCGTGCCCACCGACGAGCGCTGCGTCCCGCACGACCACCCGGCCTGCAACC
>CAYYAT010000022.1:0-12054 GCA_964469595.1 uncultured Thermomonas sp. | reverse complement strand
TGCTGGAAAAGCTCAAGGCCGCGCACCCGCAGCTGCCGGTGATCGTGATGTCGGCGCATACCGATATCGCCAGCACCGCCGGTGCGTTCCGCGGCGGCGCGCAGGAGTTCCTATCCAAGCCGTTCGACATGGACGAGGCGGTGGCCCTGGTCCAGCGCGCGCTGCCCGCCGCGCCTGCGCCGGCGCCCGTACCTGCGCGTCCCGATCGGGGGCCGGTGCTGCTTGGCCAGTCTGCGTCGATGCGCGAGCTGTTCCGTGCGATCGGCCGCCTGGCGCAGGTGCCGCTGTCGGTGCTGATCACTGGCGAGACCGGCACCGGCAAGGAACTGGTGGCGCGCGCGCTGCACCGCGAATCGCCGCGCGCGGGCCGGCCGTTCGTGGCCCTCAACACCGCCGCGATCCCGGCCGAGCTGCTGGAGTCGGAACTGTTCGGGCACGAAGCCGGCGCCTTCACCGGCGCGACCCGACGCCAGCTCGGGCGCTTCGAGCAGGCCGACGGCGGCACCCTGTTCCTCGACGAGATCGGCGACATGCCCGCGGCCCTGCAGACGCGGCTGCTGCGTGTGCTCGCGGAGGGCGAGTTCTTCCGGGTCGGCGGGCGCGAACTGATCCGGGTGGACGTGCGCGTGATCGCCGCCACCCACCAGCCGCTGGAGGCGCTGGTGGAACAGGGCCGCTTCCGCGCCGACCTGCTGCACCGGCTGGACGTGGTGCGCCTGCGCCTGCCGCCGCTGCGCGACCGCCGCGAGGACATTCCCCCGCTGGCCGCGCGTTTCCTGGAGGACGCGGCGCGCACGCTGGGGCTGCCGCCCAAGCGGCTGTCGGCCGCCGCGCTGGAGCGCCTGCGCGCGCATGCCTGGCCGGGCAACGTGCGCGAACTGGAAAACGTGTGCTGGCGCCTGGCCGCGCTGGCCCCGGGCGAGATCATCGGCGTCGCCGACCTGGCGCAGGCCCTGCCGGCGGTCGCGGCCGTGCCGGAAGAGGGCGACGATGGCTGGTCGCGTCCGCTGGGCGACTGGGTGCGGCGCGCGCTGGCGGCCGGGACTCCCGACCTGCACGCGCAGGCGCGCGAACGCTTCGACCGCGTGCTGCTGGAGGCCGCGCTGGAACTGCACCAGGGCCATCGCGGCGAGGCCGCGCAGGCGCTGGGCCTCAGCCGCAATACCCTGACCCGCAAGCTGGGCCCGTCGCGCGCGCGGCGCTGATCCGCGGCGTCATGCCGGCCTCCGGCGGGTGCGGGTAGAGTGACGTGGCCCATTCGCGGAGGAGCCCCCCCATGAAGCCGATTGCGATTCCCTTTGCCGCCGCCTGCAGCGTTCTCCTGGCCGCCTGCGCCAGCACGCCGCCGCCCGCACCGCTGGTGGCCCCGGCCGCCCCGGCCGGCAGCGCGCGCGAGGCCGTCGCCAACCTCGCCGCCGCCTCCGGCAGCCTGGTCAGCGGGCGCCTGGTGCTGGTGCCGATGGCCGACGGCGTGCACCTCAGCGGCGAGATTGGTGGCCTGCCGCCCGGCAGCAGCCATGGCTTTCACATCCACGAGAAGGGCGACTGCAGCGCGGTCGATGCCAGCAGCGCCGGCGATGCCGACAACCTGGTGGCCGATGGCAACGGCGTGGCGCGGGTGGACGTGCACGTTGCCGGCGTCAGCCTCGGCACCGGCGCGGCCAACGACATCGCCGGCCGCGCGATCATCGTCCACGCCGCGCCCGACGACTACCGCAGCCAGCCGGCCGGCAACGCCGGCGCGCGCATCGCCTGCGGGGTGATCCGCCTCACCCAGTAGCCGCCCCGCGGACCGATGTCCGCTTTGCGCGCGGGTTTCCGCTAACGGGACAAGCCCCGTTGCCGGACACCCGCCATGCGCGCTTCACCCCATACCTGCCTCTGCCTCGCCTTGTTGGCGCTGGCCGCCTGTTCGAAGCGCACGCCCGAGGCGGCGCCGACGCCGGCTGCACCCGCGCCAAGCGCGCGTGCCGCAGCCAGCGCGGATTCCGGCGCAGCGGCCATCGCCGCCTCGCCGGAAGAGCAGGCATGCACGGACGCACCGGGCACGGACGAAAACGACACGCTCCCGCGCTGCGGCGGAATGGGCGTCACCAGCGCGCCGCGCGCCTACCGCGTCGTCGGTGGCAGCGGCGACCCGGTAGACGAAACGGTTTGTGACATCCACCAGGCCTTCGTGCTCAACGGCAGGCTGTTCGGGGTGGAGTTCAGCGGCGGCATCGACGGCACCTACAGGTTCGTGCGCACGCCGAGCATCCCGGGCCTGCATTGGCGTGCCGGCGGTCGCTATCACATCGAGTTTCCCGATGGCGCTGGAAAGCAGGGGACGATGACCACCGAAGGCGGCGGCACCACGACCGCCGGCAGCCAGTCGCGTACCACCAGCGGCAGCGAGCATTTCACCCTGACGCCCGTGGCCGGCTGCAGAGGTGCGGCATGAGTGGGCAGGCGGTCGCGCGGATGCACACTCTCCTTGTCGGGGCTTCCCGATGAAAATGCGCCATCTCACCCTCCTCGCCATACTGTCGTGCGTATCTGCCGCACACGCGCAGCAATCGCTGGTCAACAACGCCATCGATAACCAGATCATCGACACCGCGATCTGCGACAGCGCGCTGCGCAGGCACGAACGCCTGCCGGATGTCTGCGCAAAGTACCCGCGCCATGGCGGCAAGGGTGCACCCGGCAGTAGCGCGGCACCACGTCGCCCCGCCACGCCGACGGCGACGCTGTTCACCCCGGTGGCGGACGACGAGGCGGTGAAGCAACTGGCCGACAGCCTGGGCAACACGCCGGAGCAGCGCGCGCAGATCCTGCAACTGGCGGGCGCGGGTAAGGAGATGTTCGCGCTGAAGTACAAGGGCAAGTGGCAGAACACGATTGCTGGCGCGATGACCTTCTTCATCGCTGCCGTGGCCACCGTGCAGTCCGGGCGCGAGCCGGACGCCGATGCCCAGCAGCGGTTGTTCGATTCGCTCAACGCCTCCTTGGCGCAATCGGACATCGTGCGCGCCCCGGCCAAGGACAAGACGGCGCTCTACGACGTGCTCCTGGCTGCCGCCGGCCTGCCCCTGGTGTTCTACGTGGACGGCCAGCAACACGGCAATGCCGCGCAGGTCGAGCAGGCCAAGGCGATGGCCGCCGGTTTCAGCCGGACGCTGATGCATGTTGAGCCGCAGGCACTGAGCGCACTGTTGTCGCCGGCTGCACCCGCCGCATCGATGGCGCCCGCCACGGGCGCGGCGCCCGCAAGCGGCGGTCGCCTGGCCGACGGGCACTATGACTGCCTGATCCTGTCGATGACCGTCGGCGCGTCGTTCTCGACGCAGTACCAACCGACCGGGATGTCATTCGCCATCGCCGGCAATGCCTACTCCGCCAACGCTGGCGGCGGCACGGTCGCGGTCTCGCCGGACGTGGTGGCATTCCGTGGCGGCGCTTATGACGGCTGGAAGGGCGCGCGCCTCAACGACGCCATCGTGTTCCGCAAGCGCGATCACTCGAACCCGCAGGCAGGCGATGGCATCCGGGCCGGCGACTTCCGCTGCGCCCGGACCTCTGGATAACCAGAACATCAAACCGGAGCTTGGCGCGCAGCTGTTGCAGCCGGCCCTGCCGGAAAGCCTTCCGCTCGACGCGAATCCCGGCACGCGCTGGGCGGACACGACATGCCGGGAAACTTCATCACTGGGAGCACATCATGATTCGGAGCTTCGGGATCACCTTGCCCTTCATCCTCGCTTGCGCCGCGTTCGCACCGACGGCGTATGCCGATTCGGTCAACGGCGGCAAGGGCGCCGCCGAACAGTGCGTCAAATACCAGCACGCCCGCAGCGACAAGCAGATCGCATCCTGCTGCGCGGACATGCTGGATGGCGTGGGCGGGAAACCGGCGCAGCAGGAATGCGTGAAGATCGGCAAGGCAATGGCGAACGTAAACAAGGAAGCAACAGCCGGGAAGAAGTGAGGCCCGGCGCGGCGCGGAGGGCGTCGTTGCCGCAGCATCGCCCAAGACCAAGGCGGCCGTTACCGGGCCGGGAAGGGGAAAGCCGGCGGTGCTGCCGCCGGCTTTCATGGCGGCGCCCGCCAAGGCCGTCACACCCGTGACTGCCGGCTCCCCAACCCCGCGCACGACGGTAGCAGTCAAGACAAGCCGAGTTGCCTTGCCAGCGTTTCAGCCTCGGCGCGGGTGACTTCCTGCGGCAATACCACCTCGCGCAAGATCGGCAGGGCCTGTTGCAACAAGGCGCGCGCCTCGCGCTTGTCACCCTGCTGGAAACGGGTGGTCGCAAGCTCGGCCAGGACGTTGGCCCGCGCCAACTTGTCCTGCGGCGCATCAAGCTGCGCCAGCAGACTGCGTTGCAGCCCCTCGGCCGCCGCGAGGTTGCCGCGCATGCGCGCGAACACCGCTTCGTGGCGCTGCAGCATTCGCAGCCTTCCCTTGTCGGTCGGCGCAAGCTTGGCCCACAGGGGACGGGCCTGGCGCAGCAACGCCAGTCCAAGTTCCGGCTCGTTCGCCAGTTCCGCGGCCTGCATTTGCGCGGTCAGCACCCCGGCGAAATCCGCGGACTCCCTGCCCGACAACGTCTCTACCCGGCGTCGGAGTTCCGCCAACCTGCGCAGCGCTGTCCCGGGGTCGCCGTTTTCGGCGACCGCCCGCCACAGGCGCGTTTCGATTTTCTCCGGCAGGGTCGCGGGCTGAAGCACAGGCACGGTTCGCACAAGCGCGAGCGCACGCCTCAGGCAGTCGATCGCCATCGGGTAGTTGCCGGCCTTCTCGTGGATGCCGGCAAGCACGATCTGGCCTGTGCTCCGGTCGCGAGCCCCGGCGCCGCTGGCGGCGGCATAACCCATCGCCCGCTTTGCGGCGGCCACGGCTTCCGGGTAATGCCCCAAGTCGCTGAGTACGAGTCCGAGGGCACTATAGAGCTTGGCCTGGGCGTAGCCGCCGGAACCGGCCGTCTTCTCCGCGATGGCGATGGCGTCGCGCAAGGATTTTTCTGCAGCCGGATTATCGCCCGACAGCGCCTGCGCATCGGACAGGTACAACAGCAAGGAAATGCGTATCGGTGACAGCGCGGGCAGGCGGTGCCGATCGGCGAAAGCGAGGCCCGCCTGTCCGTAGCGCAAGCCACGCCGCGGATCCGCAGACTCACCCAGCACGTGCGCAAGCGCGCCGTAGGCGTCTATTGCTTTCTCGACAACATCGGGCGCGGGAGACTCCAACCGTTCCGCCAGCGCAACGCTCTTCTCCCAATCGGCGATGGCCTTGTCCAGTTCCCCATTCTGGTAGTTGGCGGACGCCAACGCGGTCAAGCCGACGACCTCCATGCTCTTGTCCTCTGGCGCAAAGCGTCGTCGCAAGGCCAATGCGCGCTGCGTGGGCGCGATCATGTCCCGCGGGCGGCCCACCGTGGACAGGACAACAGCGTAATCGGTCAGTTCCCTGGCCAGCTGCAGGGCTTCGTTGCGGCTGTGCGGCTCGACGCCGGCAAGTCCAACCTTGAACAGATGTTCCGCAGTCCGCACCTCGCCCAGGTTGGCGTAGATCGTCGCCAGTCGACGCTGTACCGCCTGTCTGGCGGCCGGCGCAAGGGTCCTGTCCTTCTCCAGCCCTGCCGTTGCGGCCAGCAACAATTGTCGCGTGGTGATCTTGGTATCGAGTGCTTGGTTGGGATCAGCGGCCAACAGGGTGTTCCCGAGGAAGTCCATCGCGGCGCCCGCGTTGGCGCTCTGGCGCTCCGCTTCGGCTCGCTCTTGAACCGCGATACGCGCCTGGGCGCGGGCCTCCCGCGCCTGCCAAAGCGCCACCCCGGTGCCTGCAAGCAGGGCCAGCACGACGGCGCCAGCCGACGCCGCCAACACCCGGTTGCGGCGCAGCCACAATTTCGCGCGTGCGCCGCGCGACAGCCGCACCGCGGCGATCGGGCGGTCGTCCAGCCAGGCGCGCAGGTCGTTCGCCAGCGCGTCGGCGGAGGCGTAGCGCTGCTCGGGATCGCGGCGCAGGCAGGCCTGCACGATGTCGGCCAGGCTGCCGCGCAGCGCGCGCGACAGCATCGCCGGTGTCAGCCCGCCACGCAGCGCCGCCTGTTCCGTCGATGCCTGCGCGGCGGCGCGGGTCAGCGCCTCGGGCTCGCGTTCGAGCTGCTGCAGCTGGCTGGCGACCGGGGTGTCGCGGGTCAACCCGAACGGGTGCGCGCCGGCCAGCAACCGGTGCAGGATCACGCCGAGCTGCCAGAGGTCGGTGGCGGTGGTGATCGGCGCATCGTGCAGCTGCTCCGGGCTGGCGTACTCGAAGGTCAGCGCGCGGTCGTTCGTTGCGGTCGCGGCGCTGTCCTGCAGCTGCTTGGCGATGCCGAAGTCCAGCAGCTTCACCCGCCCCTCGGCATCCACCAGCAGGTTGGACGGCTTGAGGTCGCGGTGCACCACCAGGTTGCGATGGGCGTAGCGCACGGCATCAAGCACTTGCAGGAACAGCACGATGCGTTCACGAAGTCCAAGTTTGCGTGCATCGCACCAGCGGTCGATGGGTTCGCCCTCGATCCGCTCCATCACGAAATACGGATCGCCCTCCGGGCTGATGCCGCCGTCCAGCAGGGTGGCGATGTTGGGGTGCTGCAGGCCGGCGAGGATCTGGCGCTCGCGCAGGAAGCGGTCACGCGCGACTGGCGAGTCGGCGCTGGCGCGGATCAGCTTGAGTGCGGCCTGTTGGGCGTACGTGCCGTCGCTGCGCTCGACGGCATACACCGCGCCCATGCCGCCGCGCCCGATGATGCCGGTGATCTTCCATGCGCCGATGCTGCGGCCGAGCATGGGGTCTTGCGGCGTGCTGTCCTCCTGCCCGGAGGCCAGCGCGCCGCGCCATTGCGGCGCGCCGCCGCGGAAGGGGTCGGTGGCGGAGGCATCGGCATCCAGCAGCGCCAGCACCTGCCGGCGCAGCTCGGCATCACCGGCGCAAAGTTCATCGAGCCGCTGTAGCCGCGCATCACCGGCGAGTTCGACGAGTTCGTCGAAGATCGCCAGTGCGCGTTGGCGGCGGGCGGTGTCGCTCACGTACGCATTTCCGCCAGCAGGAATGCGCGCGCCTTGCGCCAGTCGCGGCGCAGGGTACGCTCGCTGATGTCCAGCATCCGCGCGGTCTCGACTTCCGAATAGCCGCCGAAATAGCGCAGCTCCACGATTTGCGCGGCCCGCGCATCGAGCTTGTGCAGGGAATCCAGGAGTTCGTCCAGCTCCAGCACTTCCAGTGCCGCGGCCTCGCTGCTGCCCAGCGAGGCGGTCAGGGTCAGCGCCTCCTGGCCACCGCCGCGCTTGTCGGCTTTGCGTGCACGCGCGTCGTCCACCAGCACCTGGCGCATGGCGCGCGCCGACAGTGCCAGCAGGTGGTTGCGATCCACGGCCGCCAGCTGCGCCCCGCGTGCCAGCTTCAGGTAGGCCTCGTGCACCAGCGCGGTGGTCTGGAAGTCGTCGCGCATCCGGCGCAACTGCAGCCGCGCGGCGCGCTTGAGCTCGTCATACACGGCCGAATAGGCCGCCGCGAGGGCGGCGCTGTCGCCGGCGCGGGCGCGTCCCAGCAGCGCGGTGACTTCATTGGCGGGGCTGGCGTCCACGGCAAGTCCGAGAGGTGGCCGGTTTCGGCGCCGAGGTTCGCATACCCCCATTAGCCCGGCAACTGGCCGGATGTGCCCGTCCAAATTGGGGAAGACCACCATGAATCGCAATGCCCGTCGCCGGCCGTCGCCGGCCCTGTCCCTCCTGACTCTGGCCCTGCTGGGCGCGATGTCCCTGCCGGCCGTCGCCGCCGATCCGGTATGCGTCGATATCAACGGCAACCCGACCGGCGCGTCTACCGACCAGGGCAACGAGAGCGGTACCGACAACGCCACCTGTGCACCGGATGCCAACGCCTATGGGCAGAGCAACAATGCCAGCGGCTCGCGCAGCAACGCCTTCGGCACCAACAACACTGCCCGTTTCGCGGACAGCAGCGCCTTTGGTGTCGGGAATCTGGCCATCAACCAGGCCAGCAACGCCTTTGGTTACCAAAATACGGTCGAAATGCCGTTCGCGAGCGCGTTCGGCGTCCTGAATACGACGACCGGCAGCTACGGCAGCGCTTTCGGCTACCAGAACAGCGCGGGCGGCACGACCCGCGGGCAGGAAGCCAGCGCGTTCGGGGCCCACAACCAGGCCCTGCGCTCGTCCAGCAGCGCATTCGGCTACAGCAACAAGGCGGATGCCGAGTACGCCAGCGCGTTCGGGTTTTTCAACAACGCCCTGGGCTTGAACAGCAATGTCTTCGGTGCGGGCAACGAAAGCGACGGCGCCAACGGAAATGCCTACGGCTTCTACAACAATGTCGTCGGCGACAACGGCAGTGCCTTCGGTTATCGGAACTTTGCCGCAGGGACCGACAGCAGCGCCTTCGGGCGCAGCAACACCGCGGGCGAAAGCGCCAGTGCATTCGGATTCCGCAACGCCGCGGGACCTGCCCGCAGTAATGCGTTCGGATACCAAAACACGGCATGGATGCCGGACAGCACGGCAATCGGCCATTCCGGAAACGCCTTCGGCGCCGGCAGCCTGGCGGTGTCCGCCTGGTTCGATGTCAATGGCAACGGCGTGGTGGACCTGAACATCGACTCCGCCGGCAATCCGGGCTGCCCGACGGTGGATTGCGTGGCCAGTACCGAAGCCGCTGTGGCGGCGGGCGCGAACTCGATCGCGCTGGGTGGCGCGGTCTGGGCGCAGGGCGATCAGAGCATTGCGATCGGCTTGGCGAACCATGCCGCCGGCTACCAGAGCAGCGCCTTCGGGTTCGGCAACACCGCTGCCGGCAGCGGTAATGTCGCCTTCGGCTCTTACAACACCACGACGGGCGAAGATGCAGAGGCGTTCGGCAAGGGCAACACCGTGCAAGGCACCGGAAACAGCGCCTTCGGCATCGCCAACACCGTCACCAGCCTCAACCTCGGAAGCGCCTTCGGCTATGGCAACACGGTCAGCGGCGACCGGGCGGGTGCCCTCGGCCTGGACAACACCGCCAGTGGCGATTACAGCATGGCCATCGGCTACCAGGGCCAGGCGCTGAACATCGGCAGTGTCGCGATCGGCTATATGGCGATCGCCGACCGTGACTACGCAGTGTCGGTGGGAAGCGCCGGCAACGAGCACCAGATCATCCACGTCGCCGCCGGGACCGAATTGACCGATGCGGTGAACCTGGGACAGCTGAATGCGGCCATCGCAGGCGTGAGTGGTGGTGGCGCGCCGCTGCATTTCTTCAGCGTCAACTCCAGCAATAGCGGGGAAGGTAACTACAACAACGACGGGGCAACCGGGATCAACGCCACGGCCGTGGGCGTGAACAGCCTTGCCGGCGGCAACGAAAGCGGTGCCTTCGGCATTGACAATACCGCCAGCGGAAATTTCAGCTATGCGATCGGCCGCAGCAATGACGCCATCGGCTACGGCAGCAGCGCCATCGGCAACAACAACCGTGCCGACGGCACTGGCAGCACGGCGATCGGTTCCGGAAGCAACGCCGATGCGAACTACAGCACTGCAATCGGCTATCACGCGACCGCCACGGAAGAGGGCGTGGTGTCCTTCGGTCATTACAGCGGCGACTTCGACCCCGACGGCAATGCCTACGGCAGCGACCTCAATGCGCGCCTGATCCACGTCGCCGCCGGCATCGGTGATACCGACGCGGTGAACGTGAGCCAGCTGCGCACCTTGGTGAACTGGTTCGGCGGCGGCGCGTCCTGGACCGGCGGCATCGCCACGCCGCCCACCTTCACCATCCAGGGCAACACGTTCAACGACGTGGCTTCCGCCTTCGCGGCCGTGGATTCGCAGCTCACCCTGCTCGCCAGCAGCGCCGGCACTCCTGGTCCAGCCGGTCCGCAGGGGCCTGCGGGCCCGCAAGGCCCGGCCGGTCCGCAGGGCCCCGTCGGTCCCCAAGGCCCGGCCGGTGCGGATGCCACGGGCGGTTCCGCGTTGGCGGTGGAATACGATGCGGCGGATCATTCCAGCATCACGCTTGCCGGTGCCAGCGGCGAGGGCGGCAATACCGGCACCCAGGTGCACAACCTGGCCGATGGCGTCGCGCCGATGGACGCGGTGAACGTGCGGCAGATGCAGGCGGCCGATGAGCAAACGCTTGCCTCGTCGAAGGCCTATACCGACCAGCGGTTCGCCGCGTGGAATGACACGTTCACCCAGTACCAGCAGCAGATGGACCGCCGCTTCGCGCAGACCGACCGCCGCATCGACCGGATCGGCGCGATGGGGGCGGCGATGACGCAGATGGCGGTGAACGCGGCGATGGCCAACAGCCCGCGTGGCCGCATCGCGATTGGCCTCGGCGCGCAGGGCGGACAGGCCGCGGTGTCGATCGGCTACGGAAAGCGCATCGGTGACCGCGGCTCGTTCTCGGCCGGCGTCAGCTTCGGCGGCAACGGCGAATCCTCGGCCGGCGCGGGCTTCGGCTTCGACCTGTAAGCCACCCCCACTGCGGCATGGCGCGCTCTTGCGCGCCATGCCGCCATTCGGAGAATCAAAATGCAGATACAACACGGCGGCAAGCCGATGGCGCTTGCCATCCTGCTTTGCCTTTCCAGTGCACAGGCGACTGCCGGTGATCCCCCGGTCGTGGTGGCCGAACAGGTCGCCATCGACTACACCAGTGGCACGGGGCTTGGCGACACGATGAACCAGCAGTTCGCGCAGATCTTCCAGGTGCGTGGCGAGGGCTACGTCACGCATGCGATGGTGCCGCTGAATTGCGTGAGCTCTCCGGAACCGACCCTGGTAGTCTCGATCCAGGAGCTCGACCAGAATGGACTGCCAAGCGGGGCGGCCCTTGCGGTCCAGAGCATGCGCGGGTGGCGTGTGGATTCGGTAGCGGGCACGGTGGGTGAAGTGGGGATGCGCATGATCGTGTTCAGCACCCCGGCCCGGGTACATCCCGGCCGCTATGCGCTCACGCTCAGCGCAATGGGCGGCAGCTGCCAGCTCTGGTACGGGCCGCTGGGCGATACCTACATGCAGGGCAATGCCTACGTAGGAGTGAAACTACTGTCGCGCCTGGGGTCCGTGCGCTGGACGAGCATGCCGCGCGATCTGGCCTTCCAGGTCTACTGGCAGGGCCTGTAAGCCGGCGCGCGGGCGCAGGGCGATTTCAGTGCAGGCAGGCGGAATCGCCGTCGCCGCAGTGCACGAAGTTGACGTCGATGGCGTGCGCGCCCAGCACCGCGGCGTACTGCCGCTGGCGGGCCTGGAACAGGGCGAAGCCGCGCTCCAGGCGCGCGCCGTCGGCCTCGTCGGGCAGGTTGCGCCGGCGCCAGGCGGCGGGGTCGAGCAGGGCGATCCGCACCTCGCCGTCGGCGTAGCGCGCCAGCGGCTCCGGCGGAGTGTCCAGCAGGCAGGTGCCGGCGGGGTCCAGCAGCGCGGTCTCCAGCAGCGACCACAGCCCGTCCAGGCCGACGTTGCGGTACTGCATCGCCATGATCGCCAGCAGGTCGTGCAGGCTCAGGTAGCGGGCGTGTTCGAGCGTTGCGCCCAGGCCGTCCTGCAGCGCCAGCGCGGTGTCGGCCGCGGCCATCCCGCGGTCCAGCAGCAGCGCCTCCAGCGCCTCGCCGGCGCTTTCCGCGGCCTCGCCGCGCAGCACGAACGGCAGCACCCGCAGGACGCCGCCGGCCAGTGCGGGATCGGCCTGTAGCGGTAGCGGCACTTCGCCCTGCGCGTCCGCGCCGAAGCCGACGATGCGTGCGCCCTGCGCCCGCCCGGGTGCGCGTTGCAGCAGTTCCAGCGCGCGCCGGTGCAGCGGCCAGCCGGGGCGCAGGGCCTCGGCCGGGTCGAAGTGGGCGCCGAGCAGGGCCAGCTCGCAGGCGGCCACCTCCGGCACCAGCTTGGCGAGGTCGCGGCCGAGGCGCTCAGCCACGTCCCCGGCGCCGGCGGCGTCCAGCGCGGCCCGTGCCGGCGGCGCGCCGTCGCGCAGTTCCAGGGCGAAGATCGGAAGAGCACACGTCTGAACTCCAGTCACCCGTG
>CAYYAT010000021.1:0-12621 GCA_964469595.1 uncultured Thermomonas sp. | reverse complement strand
CCCCGCCGGCATGGTCCGCATCGCCATCGCCCGCTGGAATGACCACCTGACCCGCGCCATCCGGAGTTTGCCGAAGTGACCACCATTGCAGAGCTGGGCGTTGTCGTCCGCACCCAAGGCGTCCAGCAGGCCGCGCGCGACCTGGACGGATTCGACCGCAGCGCCAACCGCGCCGAGCGCGCCGCCGGCGCACTAGCGGCCACCGCCAAGCGAACGCTGGCAACCTTGGCGGCCACCGGTGCCGCCTACTTCGGGACGCGGGCCATCCTTGAGAACGCCCGGGCCTACGAAAACACGACCGCCAAGCTGCGGTTGTACCTGCAGTCGCAGGCCGAGCTGATCAAGACGCAATCCCAGCTGTTCGGGATCGCACAGCGCGCCGGACTGGAGCTGTCCGGCGTGTCCGACCTGTACGTCAAGCTGTCGGGCGCCAGCGAGGCGCTACGCAATGACCAGACCAAGCTGCTGCGCGTGGTGGAGCTGTTTTCCAAGGGGCTGGTGGTGTCCGGTGCGGATGCCGCCGCGGCTGCGGCCAGTACCCGCCAGTTCGCCCAGGCGCTCGCGTCCGGCACCCTGCGGGGCGATGAGTTCGTCAGTGTGATGGAGGGCGCCCCGCGCGTCGCCAAGGCGCTGGCGGACGGGCTGAACGTGCCCATCGGCAAGCTGCGAGAGCTGGCGGCAGAGGGCAAGCTGACCAGCGAAACGGTCACCGAGGCGCTGCTGCGTGGCGGCCGGGCCATCGATGCCGAGTTCAACAAGATGCCATTGACCGTTGACCGCGCGGTGCAGCAGGTCAAAAACAGCTTCCTGCAGCTGATCGGCCAGACGAATCAGGCGTCCGGCGCCACGCAGGAGCTGTCCAAGGCCATCGGCGGCTTGGCCAGTGCGCTGGGCGACCCGCAGACCATCGCGGCCTTTCAGGCCACGGCGACGGGCATTGCGAACATCGCGGCAAAGGCATTCCAAGCGGTCGGCGCCCTGCGTGAGTACTACGCGGAGAACGACAGGAAGGGCATCGCCTCGCTGGTCAACCGACGCAACCAGCTGGAAACCGACCTGTTCCGCGCAGAGCGCCGCAGCGGCTTCGGGCTGGGCGATGCCAATGATCCCATTGGCAAACTGCTCGGGCGCCCGAACGGGCGCGAGGCCGAGATCGCGGCGCTGCGTAAGGAGCTGACCCAGCTCGATGCACTGATCACCCAGCGCAATCGCGCCGCTGCCGAGGCGAGCCGGCGATTCTCCCCGGAGTACGAAGCCCGCAGCCTGAGTTTCAATCCGAAGGCGCAGGCGACGCTGGACACCGGCACCGGCAAGGTGAAGGCCCTGCGGAGCGTGGGCGACGCAGCCAAGGAGGCGGCAGGGGCGCTGCAGGACTACACGTTCGCCGAGGCGGCACTGGAGCGCGCCTCCTTCCTCAGGATCGACGTGCAGACCCGATCGCTGGAGCAGTTCGCCCGCATCCGGGCCGAGCTGTCCGGCCCGCTGGCGGTGGCCGAGCTGGACCACATCCAGCGGATGCAGGACATCGAGCGGCTGGGGAAAGAGGCCGGCGTCACCGGGCAGGCCATCGCGGACGCCCAGGACGCGCAGCGCGCGGCCTATGAGCGCACGACTGCGGCGCTCCTTGAGCAGCAGCGGGTCATGGCCAACCCGGAGGTGGTGCGGACGCTGGACACCATCCGCCGCGCCGGCACCGATGCGTTCACGGACTTCGTGACCGGCGCCAAGTCGGCCAAGGACGCATTCCGCGACTTCATGGACTCCATCGCGCAGATGATCACCCGCGCCATCGCGGAGCAGTGGATGACCAAGCTGTTCGGCCAATTCGGCACCAGCGGCGCCGGCACCAGCGGCGGGGGCTTCCTCGCCTCGCTGCTGGGCGGCCTGTTCGGCGGCGGCCGGGCCATCGGCGGCCCGGTGTCCGGCGGGCGCGTCTATCAGGTCAACGAGCGCGGCGCCCCCGAAATCTACACCGCTGGCGGCAAGCAGTTCCTGTTGGCTCCGCGCGATGGCCGCGTGACGCCGGCCACGGCCGCGGCGGGCGGGCGAATGAGCCAGATCAACCAGACGTTCGTGGTCAACGGCACGCCCGACCGCATGACCCGCCAGCAGATGTTGCGCGCCGCTGGTGCTGAAACCTCGCGCGCGGTTCGGAGGGGCTGATGGCTCGCGCGCAGCTGGCCGAAGACAACCGGCAACCCATCCGCGGCACCGCCCAGAAGATCGAAAAATGGGCGTCCGAAGGCTGGACGAAACGCGGCATCGCGCGGGGGCTGGGCGTGTCGCCCGAACGGCTCAACAAGTGGATGGAGGAACATCCGCGCCTGCGCGATGCCTGGTATGCCGGCCGCGAGGCCGAGCACCAGAAGCTCTACGGCAAGATGATGGAACAGGTCGAGGCCGGGAACATGACCGCCGTCATCTTCGCCCTGAAAACCCGGCACGACTACCGCGAGCACGCGCCCATCGCAGACGCCAACGCCACGCCGGCGGTCACCATCAACCTGCCGGCACCCATGACGGCCGAGCAGTTCCGGAGCCTGTCGCAGCCGCGCGCAGGGCGCGTCATCGACCATGGCGCTGACTGACTTTCAGGCGGCGGTGCTATCACTGCCCGAGGATTACGACCTGTTCCTTGGCGGCGGGCGCGGCGGCGGCAAGTCGCACACGCTGGGGCTGCTGGCGCTGCGCCATGTCGAGCAGTACGGCCGCGATGCGCGCGTGTTGTACCTGCGCCGCAGCTACAAGGGCCTCGCCGACTTCGAGCTGCTGACCCGCACGCTGTTCGCGCAAGCCTACGGGACCGAAGCGCGCTACAACCAGGCCGAGCACGTATGGCGCTTCCCGAATGGCGGGTACATGGAGCTGGGGCAGCTGGAGAGCGCGGCGGACTACGCCAAGTACCAGGGCCGGAGCTTCACCCTGCTGCTGGTGGATGAGGCCGGCCAGTTCCCCGACCCCTCGCTGCTGGACATCCTGCGGTCGAACATGCGCGGCCCGAAGGCGATGCCGATCCGGCTGGTCATGGCCGCCAACCCGGGCGGCCCGGGCCACCATTGGCTGGCGTTCCGCTACGCGCTGCGCGCCGACCCGTGGACGGAGTTCAAGGATCCGAAGTCGCGGCGCCCGTGGATTTACTGCCCGTCGACGTTCACCGCGAACCCGCACATTGACCAGGACGCCTACGCCGACAGCCTGGCCGCGTCATGCCCGGATGACCCGGAGCTGCTGCGGGCATGGATCGATGGCGACTGGGCGGTCAACCGCGGCGCCTACTTCGCCGGCGTGCTGGACGAATCGCGCAACGGCGTGGCCGACTGGGAGGCCATCCCCGCGGGCTGGCGCACATGGCTGGCCCACGACTTCGGCAGCAGCGCGCCCAGCGTGACCTACGTCCTGGCCGAGTCACCGGGCGAAAACGGCCCGGATGGCTGCTGGTATCCGCGCGGCAGCATCGTGGCGGTGGATGAGCTGGCGACGAACAAGCGCGGCAATGTGAGTCAGGGCAACGGCTGGACCGTGCCCGTGCTGGCCGAGAACATCAAGGACATGGCGGCCCGCTGGAAGATGCGGCCGCGCGGCGTGGCGGATGACGCCTGTTTCGCCCGCACTGGGCACAGCGCCGGCTCCATTGCCGATGAGTTCCGGGCGCATGGGGTTCACTTCGACCCGGCCAAGAAAGCCGACCGCATCACCGGCTGGACGCGCATGCGCAGGCTGCTGGCCCAAGCTGGACAGCCCGACGTGCCCGGCCTGTACGTGGCCAGGCGCTGCGCCTATTTCTGGCAGACGGTGCCGTACCTGCCGCGCGATGATCGCCGGATCGAGGATGTCGACAGCACCGGTCCAGACCATGGAGCGGACGCCATGCGCTACGGGATTCTGCGCATTCCGGGCGATGTCGTGGTGCAACCCCTGCGGATTTGACTACCGTTCGTCGGATTCCATGCGGCCAATTTTTCGCCGCCGCGCTGTTGAGCAGGGTTTGAGCATCAAGGAAAAGGGCGCCCCGAGAGGCGCCCTAAGTCTTTGAATCTACAGCGGATTTGGTGGAGGTGGGCGGAATCGAACCGCCGTCCGAAGGCACTCCATGCCCGGCACTACATGCTTAGCCCGGTGTTTAGTCTCGGATGCCGGCAACACACCGTGCGAAGCACGCCGTCATCCACACCCGCTAGATTTCGGAGCCGGTTGGCGGGTCGCCGCCGGAACCTATCCCGTGATGATGACCCTACATCCACGAGCACGGGCACAAGTGGGTTCGGGGCTAGGCCTTAGGCGGCCAGAGCGTAGTTGTCGTCGTTGGCAACTATGAGTTTTGCAGCTGGATTAGCGAGGAAAGCTACCCCCTCGGCATGCGCCGTGCGATTTCGCGACCCCCGTCGAAGCCAGTGCACCCCCGGGAAGCGTCGATTTCACCGACACGGTCAGTATAGGGGCGGCGCTGGGGTTCACAAGCCCGGCGTGCCGGGGGCGTTCATCCGGCGCAACGGAAACGGGCCGCGCGAGGCGGCCCGTTTCGGAAAATCCGTGGCTCCGGCCTTACGAGCGCAGCGGCAGCAGGCGGATCTCCACCCGGCGGTTCAGCGCCCGGCCCTGCTCGGTGTCGTTGCTGCCGATCGGGAAGCGCTTGCCCATGCCGACGATCTCGAAGCGCTCGCGCTGCACGCCCTGCGCCATCAGGTAGCTGGCAACGGCATTCGCACGCTGCTCGGAGATGCGCTGGTTGACCGCATCCGACCCGATGTTGTCGGTGTGTCCGCTGACTTCGACGATGGTCTGGTTGTACTCGCGCAGGGTGCCGGCGATGGCGTTCAGCGAGGGATAGAACTGCGGTTTGATGTCGGTCCGGTTGAAGTCGAAGGTGACGCCATCCGGCAGGTTGAGCTTGATCACGTCGCCATCGCGGCTGACGTCGATGCCGGTACCGGCGGTCTCGCGCCGCAGCTGGGCTTCCTGGCGGTCCTGGTAGTTGCCGATGGCACCGCCGGCGAGCGCGCCGATGCCGGCGCCGACCATCGCCTGCTGGCGGCGCGACACCGCACTGTCGCCGCTGAGCAGGCCCGCCGCGGCGCCGATGGCCGCGCCGATCAGCGCGCCCTTCTTGGCCCGGGCATGGTCGTCGTAGCCGCCCTGCGCGTCATAAGACGCACAGCCGGCGACGAAGGCGGCAAGGCAGGTGCCAAGCACGGCAAGCTTGAACGGCTGGGTATTCATTTGAAGCTCCTTTTCAGTCATGTGGCGATTGCCTGGGAGATGCCCGGAAGAGGCTAGGCGCGCGCACGTGGCCTGGATGTGAACAAATGCCGCGGCGTTAAGCCTGCGTTGCCTCCGCGAGCAGGGCCTGCGCCGCCTCCGGGTCCAGCGGCAGGCTCCAGTCGCCCATCAGCGCGAGGTACAGCAGGGCCTCGAACTCCTCCCCGAACCGCCGCACCACCGCATCCGGATCGGGGATCAGGCGGGCGTCGGCGATCAGCCCGAAATGCACCTTGCCGCGATAGCTGAGGATCGACAGGCCCAAGCCAATCGAGCCGGTCTGCGGCACCCAGAACATGATCTCGCGCAGGGTGCAGCCGGCCATGTACAGCGGCTGCTGCGGGCCGGGCACGTTGGTGGCCACCGCGCTGGCCTTGCGGCTGAAGAGCTCCAGCGCCAGCTCCTGCACGGGCTGCGGGGCGATGCCAAGTGCCGCCAGCAGGCCGTAGGCCACGATCGCCTGGCGCGACTGCTTGAGCTGGTTCATGCAGTCGGCGACGCGCTGCAGGCGCCGCAGCGGGTTGGCCTCGCCCACCGGCAGGTCGAGAAACACCAGGCCAAAGTGATTGCCCAGCTTCTTCGCATGTTCCAGCGGGCGCAGGTTCACCGGCACCGTGGCGCGCAGATTCAATCCCTCCAGCTTCTCGCCACGCTCGCGCATGTAGCCACGCAGCGCTCCCGCGGCGGCGGCCATCAGCACGTCGTTGACGGTGCAGTCGCAGGCGCGCCCGACCGCCTTCACTTCCTCCAGGTCAAGCGGCTCGGCCCAGGCCACCCGCTTGCTCACGCCCAGCCGGCCGCGCAGCAGCGAGGGCGGATCGTCCGGCAGCGCCAGCGCATGCACCAGCTCGCGCGCGATCTCGCCACCCTCCCTTGCCAGCAGCGTGGCCAGCGACGGATCCTGCATCATCGCCATACCCTGCTCGAACGCCTTGCCGCCGAGCTTCATATAGCGCTCCATCGCGCCCACCCGGCGCGCCACCGGCGCCGCCTGTTCCTTCAACCAGGCCTTGTCGAGGCGCGAGGACGCCGAGGATTCGCGGCTGGTATCGGTGAGCGAGAGCAGCACCTGCACCAGCGCGATGCCGTCGGCATAGCAATGGTGGATGCGGGCCACCACGGCGGAGCCGCCCTGGTAGCGCTCGACCAGATGGAACTGCCACAGCGGCTTGGTCGGGTCCAGCGGGCTGGACGCGAGCTGGCTGACGAAGCGTTCCAGCGCGCGCTTTTCCGAGGCCTTGCCGGCCCGGCCCGGCAGCCCGGACAGGCGTACGTGCCAATCCAGGTCGAAGTGCTCGTCCTCCACCCACTGCGCGCCGGCCGCTCCATCCACCGGCTTCTGCCGGAACCGCGCATAGGCGAGGAAGCGCTGCTGGATCACCCGCTTCAGCTGCGCCAGCGACATCGGCTCGGCGAACATCAGCACGCCGGTGATCATCATCGGGTTGGTGGGCCGCTCCATCCGCAGCCAGGCGGTATCGACGCGCGACATCGGTTCGCGCCGCAGGCGATGGCCTTGCGGCGCTGCGGGACGCTTCAAACGCGGCTTCGACGTGGCCATTCCCGCCCTCCCCGGTGCTTGCGCCGAGTGAATCACGCCGCCGCGAGGATGGTCAATGCGTGCGCCGCGCGACGCGAAGGCCCAGCAGCAGGCCCAGGAACAGCAGGCAAACGCCCACCTCGATCGCCCAGACCGAATACGGCACACCGAACGCGGCTGGCAACGTCGCCTGACCGTGGATCCAGTCGCCATACACCGCGGTGTCGATGGCCGGCACGCCCAGCAGGGGCAGCATCGGCAGCAGCAGCGCGGCCGGCAGCACCCAACCGCGGCCCCTCGCCGGCAGCGCGCGCCAGCAAGCCCATAGCGGCGGCAGCACCAGCATCAGCACGGTCGCGGTCGCCAGCCAGCGCGCGGATTGTGGTGCGACCAGGGACCACAGGCGCCCCTCGTCGCCGCCACCGGCCGCCGCTGTCAGCAGCCGCATCAATGGCTTGTTCGCGATGACCAGGGCGAGGCCCCACCATGGGCGGCTCCCGCGTAGCAGCAGCGCCATGCCGATCCACATCAGCAGATAGCTCAGCGCCGGGCCGGCGGCGGTGGCCCAGGGCCAGCGCGGACCGCAGCCGTCGGCCAACGCGAACAAGCTCAGGCTCATGCGCCCGTCCGGCCCGCACAGGACCAGGCCCGCCAGGTGATGGGTGAACTCATGCGCGAACGACGCCAGCCAGCACAGCATGACCAGCGCCAAGACGCTGCGGAGATCGAAAGTAAAGCGGAATCCTGGCATCGATGGACTCACCTGGTTGATGACGCCTCCAGGGATGCCAGCGGTGGGCGAATGGTTTAGGCCTCGGGACCAAACCCCGGATATTCGCGCGGGATGCGCTCGTTGAGCCGGGTCAGGATCTCGTACCCGATGGTGCCCGCCCGCTGCGCCACGTCTTCGATGCGGATCGCCTGGTCGCCCTGGGTTCCCACCAGCACCACGTCGTCGCCGTTGTAGGCGGTGCCGTCGGGGCCGAGATCGACCATGAACTGGTCCATGCAGATGCGCCCGACGATCGGCCGCCGCTGCCCGCGCACCAGCACTTCGCCGTTGTTGGACAGGGCCCGCGGCCAGCCATCTCCATAACCGATCGGGATGGTCACCACGCGGGTGTCCTGCGCCGGCGCCCAGGTGGCGCCGTAGCTGACCGGATGGCCCGCGCGTACCACCTTGAAGTACACCACCTGCGACAGCAGCGACAGCGCCGGGCGCACCGGCACCGACGGCCGCGACGCGGGGTCGGGCATCACCCCATACAGCAGGATGCCGGGACGCACCATGTCCAGCCAGGTGTCGGGGAAATGCAGCACGCCGCCGGAGTTCGCCAGGTGCCGCAGCGGCATCGGCGCGCCGATGCGGGTGAAGTGCGCGCAGGCCTCCTGGAAGCGCTCCACCTGCAGCGCGGTCATCGGCGATTCCGGATCGTCCGCGCAGGCCAGGTGCGAATACACGCCCTTGAGCACGCACCAGCGCGAGCCCACCGCCGCCTCGATCAGCGGCCCGCACGAATAGCTGTGCACGCCGATGCGCTCCATCCCGGTGTCGATCTTCAGATGGATTACCGCCTTGCGCCCGAGCGCCTGCGCCGCCTCCTCGACCTGGCGCAGCTTGTCCAGCGAGGACACGGTGATCTCGAGGTCGTGCTCGATCAGTTGCTGCGCCTGGCGTCCGAGGATGCCGCCCAGCACCAGGACCGGCACGCGGATTCCGGCACGGCGCAGGGCGATGCCCTCCTCCACGAACGCCACCCCGATCTGGGCGACGCCGCACGCCTGCAGGTGGCGCGCCACCGGCACCAGCCCGTGCCCATAGGCATTCGCCTTGAGGATGGCCATCACCGGCACCCCGACGTGTGCGCGGATGGCGTCGAGGTTGCCGGCCAATGCGCCGAGATCGACCACGATCCGGGTCGGGCGCTGCAGCATCGGATCGGTCACGGCGGCCTTGCCTTATTCGTAGCGGCCCACGTCGTCGTGGGCGAGGTTGTCGAAGCGGGTGTATTCGCCGAAGAACTTCAGCTTGAAGTGGCCCACTTCGCCGTTGCGGTGCTTGCCGATGATGATCTCGGCCAGGCCTTTGTCCGGGGAGTTTTCCTTGTTGTAGTACTCGTCGCGGTAGATGAACACGATCATGTCCGCGTCCTGCTCGATGGCGCCCGATTCGCGCAGGTCGGCCATCACCGGGCGCTTGTCGGTACGCGTTTCCAGCGAGCGGTTGAGCTGGGACAGCGCGATCACCGGCACGTTCAGCTCCTTGGCCAGGCCCTTGAGCGAGCGGCTGATCTCGGAAATCTCGGTGGCGCGGTTCTCGCTGTTGCCGGGCACGCTCATCAGCTGCAGGTAGTCGATCACCACCAGCCCCAGGTCATGCTCGCGCTTGAGCCGGCGCGCCTTCGCGCGCAGCACCTCGGGCGACAGGCCCGGGGTGTCGTCGATGAAGATCTTGATCCCGCTGAGCTGGGCGATGGCGCCGGTGACCCGGCTCCAGTCCTCGTCCTCGAGATCGCCGGTCTTCAGGCGCTGGGCATTGACCCGGCCCAACGAGGAAATCAGGCGCAGCGCCAGCTGTTCGGCGGACATTTCCATCGAGAAGATCGCCACCGCCTTCTTCGACTTCAATGCCGCATATTCGGCGATGTTCAGGGCGAAGGTGGTCTTGCCCATCGCCGGGCGCGCCGCCAGGATGATGAGGTCGGTTGGCTGCAGGCCGGCGGTCATCTTGTCGAAATCCGCATAGCCAGTGGGCAGGCCGGTGACGCCGCTGCCGTTCTCGGCACGCCGCTGCAGCACCTCGAAGGCATCGCGCAGCGCGTTCTTGACCGGGACGAAATCCTGCTTGCCGCGGGAATGGCCCTCGGCGATCGCGAATACCGCCTGCTCGGCCTTGGCCAGCAGCTCGCCGGACTCGCGCCCCTCCGGCTGGAAGCCGTCGTTGACAATGGTGGTGCCGACGTCGATCAACCGCCGCTGCACTGCCTTGTCGCGCACGATTTCGGCATAGGCGCGGATGTTGGCCGCGCTCGGGGTGCTGGCGGCCAGTTCCACCAGGTAGGCGCCGCCGGCGACCTGCTCGCCGATGCCCTGGGAGTCGAACCACTCGCCCACGGTCACCGCATCGCAGGGCCGGTTCTTCTCCACCAGCTCGCGGATGGCGCGGTAGATCAGCTGGTGGTCGCGGCGGTAGAAATCCTCGTCCACCAGCTGGTCGGCAACCCGGTCGACCGCACTGGGATCCAGCATCAGGCCGCCCAGCACCGCCTGTTCGGCCTCGATCGACTGCGGCGGGATCCGCAGCTGCTCCACCTTCTGTTCGTTGCGGGTCTGGAAGCTGGAATCCGGGCGTAGCCCTGGCCTGGCGCTCATCGGCGGCGTCACTCCCCTGCCGGCCCGTCGTCGCGGACCGTTCGTTGTTGTGTGGTGGAAGCAGGCATCGTAGTCGTCCGCGCCGGGAAGCGTTGCAGATAACCCTGTGGATAACCGGTGGGCGTCTCACCGCCTGCGACGCGGGCTGCCCGAAAACGGAACGGGCGCCTTGCGGCGCCCGTTCCGGTGTGGCTGGCTGCGGCAGGATCAGGCCGCTTCCGGCACCACCACCACCTTGACGGTGGTGTCGACGTCGGCGTGCAGGTGCACCGCCACCTCGAACTCGCCGGTGTGGCGCAGCGGGCCTTCGCCCATCACCACTTCCGACTTGTTCACGTCCACGCCGAGCTGCTTGGTCAGGGCCTCGGCGATCTCGCGCGGGCCGACCGAGCCGTACAGCTTGCCTTCGGTCGAGGCATTGGCGCTCACAGTCACGCTGGCGTCGGCCAGCTTGGCCAGGCGGGCGTTGGCGGCGGCCAGCGCATCGGCGGCCTTGGCCTCGTACTCGGCGCGCTTGGCCTCGAACTCGGCGATGTTGGCCGGGGTGGCCGGCACCGCCTTGCCCTGCGGCACCAGGTAGTTGCGGCCGTAGCCGGGCTTCACGGTGACCAGGTCGCCCAGGCCGCCGAGGTTGGTGACTTTCTGCAGGAGGATCAGTTGCATGGTGGTTCTCCGTATTCGTTAGCAGGCGGCGCCTGCAACGGATGCTGTCCGAATCGGACGGGAACGCCGCCGGCGACGGGCCGGCAACAGGGCCGGCCGGCGCTGGCAAGGCGTCAGACGTTGTGGTTGTCGGTGTACGGGATCAGCGCGAGGAAGCGCGCGCGCTTGACCGCGTTCTGCAGCTGGCGCTGGTACTTCGACTTGGTGCCGGTGATGCGGCTGGGCACGATCTTGCCGGTCTCGGTCAGGTACTGGCGCAGGGTGTTGAGATCCTTGTAGTCGATCTCGGTCACGCCCTCGGCGGTGAACTTGCAGAACTTGCGGCGACGGAAGAACTTGGACATGGGAATGCTCCTGGAGGACGGCGCTTAGGCGGCTTCGGCGTTGTCGGATTCGCCAGTGCCCACGGCACTGTCGCTCTCGTCGTCGCGGCGGCGACGCTCGGGCTTGTCGCCCTTCTCGTCCTTGTTCTTCATGATCAGGGACTGCTCGGTGACGGCCTCGTCGCGGCGGATCACCAGGTGGCGCAGGATCGCGTCGTTGAAGCGGAAGGTATTGACCAGCTCGTCCAGCACGGCCTGCTCGGCCTCGATGTTCATGAGGACGTAATGGGCCTTGACCAGGTTCTGGATCGGGTAGGCCAGCTGGCGGCGGCCCCAGTCCTCGAGGCGGTGGATCTTGCCGTTGCCGGCCTCGATCGCGCCCTTGTAGCGCTCGATCATCGCCGGGACCTGCTCGCTCTGGTCGGGATGGACCAGGAACACGATTTCGTAATGACGCATGGTGGTTTCCTTGTGGATGGCGGCAGGCGGAATGCCGGCCGGACAGCCCTCGGCCACCTGCCGCGGGGCGGACAGGCGCGTTCGGGCAAGAACCTCCCGCAGGCGGGAGCCGCCCATTATGGCGAATCAACGGGTTGCGCGCAAACCCGCGCCCGGTGCGCGCTCAGGCGCGGGCGTCGGCCCCGGTGGTGAAGCTGGAGCCGCAACCGCAGCCGCCGGTGACGTTGGGGTTGTCGAACGCGAACTGCTCGTTCAGCCCCTGCTTGATGAAGTCGATGCGGGTGCCGTCCACCTGCGGCAGGCTGCCGGCATCCACGTAGATGCGCACCCCGCCGGCGTCGAACACCACGTCATCCGGGCCCTGCTCGCGCGCCATGTCGATCTTGTAGCCCCAGCCGGAGCAGCCGCTGCGGGACACCCCGAAGCGCAGGCCGATGGCCTTGGGGTCGGCCTCGAGGTAGCCGAGGATGCGGTCGCGGGCGGTATCGGTGAGGGAAATGGCCATGCGCGGATTGTAGCTCCGGTAAACTCCCCGTCCTATTTCAGGCTTGCAACGCAGGATTTCAAGATGACGACGATCTCCGTGGCCCAGGCGCTGGCCGGGCATGTGCCGGAAGGCGGCCAGGTATCGGTGCGCGGCTGGGTGCGCACCCGCCGCGACTCCAAGGCCGGGCTGAGCTTCGTCAACGTCAGCGACGGCTCCTGCTTCGCGCCGATCCAGGTGGTGGCGCCCGACACGCTGGCCAATTACGACTCCGAGGTGAAGCACCTGACCACCGGCTGCGCGGTCATCGCCACCGGCACCCTGGTGAAGTCGCAGGGCCAGGGCCAGAGCTTCGAGGTGCAGGCCTCGCGCATCGAGGTCGTCGGCTGGGTGGAAGACCCGCTGACCTACCCGATGCAGCCCAAGCAGCACTCGCTGGAGTACCTGCGCGAGTTCGCCCACCTGCGCCCGCGCACCAACCTGTTCGGCGCGGTCACCCGCATCCGCCACTGCCTGGCGCAGGC
>CAYYAT010000020.1:0-12653 GCA_964469595.1 uncultured Thermomonas sp. | reverse complement strand
GCCTGGGCACCATCGCCGGCATCAGCCAGATGACCTCCAGCAGCAGCCAGGGCTCGACCCGGATCATCCTGCAGTTCGAGCTGTCCAAGAACATCAATTCCGCCGCGCGCGAGGTGCAGGCAGCGATCAACGCCGCGCGCCCGCTGCTGCCCAGCGGCCTGAGCGGCAACCCGACCTACCAGAAGCTCAACCCCGCCGACGCGCCGATCATGATCCTGGCGCTGACCTCCGACACCCTGACCCGCGGCCAGATGTACGACGCCGCCTCCACCGTGCTGGCGCAGAAGATCTCGCAGCTGCCGGGGATCGGCTCGGTCAGCATCGGCGGCGCCGCGCTGCCGGCGGTGCGGGTGGACCTGGACCTGCCGGCGATCAACGGCATGGGCATGAGCCTGGAGCAGGTGCGGCAGGCGATTGCCGGCGCCAACGCGAATACGCCCAAGGGCGCGCTGGAGGACGGCCGGCGCCGCTGGCAGGTGGCCGCCAACGACCAGCTGGCGCTGCCGGCGCAGTACCAGCGCATCGTGGTGGCCTACAAGGACGGCCGCCCGGTGCCGCTGGACGCGGTGGCGCACGTGTACGAAGGCCTGCAGAACGCGCAGAACATGGGCTTGGCCAACGGCAAGCCGGCGGTGACGCTGATCATCTACCGCCAGCCCGGCGCCAACATCATCGACGCGGTGGACGGGGTGAAGGCGGCGCTGCCGCAGCTGGCGGCCTCGATCCCCTCCGGGATCGACATGGCGATCATGACCGACCGCACCACCACCATCCGCGCCTCGCTGGCAGAGGTGGAGCGCACCCTGGTGCTGGCGGTGCTGCTGGTGGTGGCGGTGGTCTGGCTGTTCCTGCGCGACTGGCGCGCGACCCTGATCCCGGCGCTGGCGGTGCCGCTGTCGCTGGTGGGCACCTTCGCCGCGATGTGGCTGCTGGACTATTCGCTGGACAACCTGTCGCTGATGGCGCTGATCGTGGCCACCGGCTTCGTGGTGGACGATGCCATCGTGGTGGTGGAGAACATCATGCGTCATCGCGAGGAGGGGCTAGCGCCGATGCAGGCCGCGCTCAAGGGCGCCGGCGAGATCGGCTTCACCGTGCTGTCGATGAGCCTGTCGCTGGTCGCGGTGTTCCTGCCGGTGCTGTTCATGGGCGGCATCGTCGGGCGGCTGTTCCACGAGTTCGCGATGGTGCTGTCGGTGGCGATCGCGATCTCGCTGGCGGTGTCGCTGACGGTGACCCCGATGCTGGCCTCGCGTTGGCTGCGCGCCCCGCAGGCGACGCAGGCGGCCTCGCCCTCGCGCCTGCAGCGCGCCTGGCAGGGCGTGCACGACGGCTACGCGCGCAGCCTCGGCTGGGCGCTGCGGCATCCGTGGCTGATGCTGGCGGTGTTCGCGGCTAGCATCGTGCTCACCGGCTACCTGTACGCGGTGGTGCCCAAGGGCTTCTTCCCGACCCAGGACACCGGCCTGCTGATCGGCCGCATCCAGGCCGACCAGTCCACCTCGTTCCAGAAGATGAGCGGCACCCTGGAGCGGGTGGTGGCGATCGCGCGGCGCAACCCCGCGGTGCAGAACGTGGTGGCCTTCACCGGCGGCGACACCAGTAACAGCGCCTTCATGTTCATGCAGCTCAAGCCGCAGGCGCAGCGCCCCGGCGTGCAGGTGGTGATGGGGCAGCTGCGGCGCGAGCTGTCGCACGTGGCCGGCATCCAGGCCAACATGTTCCCGGTGCAGGACATCCGCGCCGGCGGGCGGCCCTCGGCCGCGCTGTACGAATACACCCTGCAGGCCTCCGACCTCGGCCTGCTGCGGCAGTGGGAGCCGCGGGTGATGGAGGCGATCAAGCGCATCCCCGGGCTCAGCGACGTCAACACCGACCAGCAGGCCAGCGGCCTGCAGCTGGCGCTGAAGGTGGACCGCGACGCCGCCGCGCGCTACGGCGTCGCCGTCTCCGCGATCGACAACGCCCTCAACGACGCCTTCGGCCAGCGCATCGTCTCCACCATCTACGGCCCGCTGAACCAGTACCGGGTGGTGATGCAGGCCGACCCGCGCTACCGCGATTCCACCGACGCGCTGCAGGGCATCTACCTGGTGAACGCGAAGGGCGGGCGCGTGCCGCTGGCGGCGCTGGCGCACGTGGAGCTGGCCAACACCCCGCTGTCGGTCAACCACCAGGGCCTGTTCGTGGCCTCCACCATCGCCTTCAACACCGATCCGGGGATCAGCCTCGGCCAGGTGCAGCAGAAGATCGACGAGGCGATGGCGGCGATCGGCCTGCCCTCGGACATCCAGGGCGGGTTCCAGGGCACCGCCAAGCTGTTCTCCGACACCATGCAGAACCAGCCGCTGTTCATCCTGGCCGCGATCCTGGCGATCTACATCGTGCTCGGCATGCTGTACGAGAGCACCCTGCACCCGCTGACCATCCTCTCCACCCTGCCGCCGGCGGGCATCGGCGCGGTGCTGGCCCTGATGCTGTTCGGCGCGGAGTTCTCGATCATCGCCCTGATCGGGGTTTTCCTGCTGAACGGGATCGTGAAGAAGAACGCGATCCTGATTGTGGACTTCGCGATGCAGGCCGAACGCGAGCACGGGCTGGACCCGCGCGAGGCGATCTTCCGCGCCGCCACGCTGCGCCTGCGCCCGATCCTGATGACCACCCTGGCCGCGCTGTTCACCGCGCTGCCGCTGGCCTTCATCACCGGCAACGGCGCCGAGCTGCGGCAACCGCTGGGCATCGCCATCGCCGGCGGCCTGATCGTCAGCCAGGCGCTGACCCTGTACACCACCCCGGTGATCTACCTCGAACTCGACCGCCTGCGGCACTGGGCCCTGCGCAAGCTGCAACGCCGCGCGCGCCCCGCCGCCTCGCCGGAGCCGACCGCATGAGCGCCACCTTCCCACATCGTCACCCCGCCCCGCGCCTTCCGACGCGCCTGCTGGCGGGCCTGCTGTCCACCCTGCTCGCCGGCTGCGCCGCCGGCGCGCTCACCCATCCGCCGCTGGACACGCCGATGCCGGCCGGCTACAGCGCGGACAACACGCAGTGGCAGCCCGCGCAGGACTGGTCGGCGCAGCCGGCGGGCGCCTGGTGGCAGGTGTTCGCCGACCCCGAACTGGATGCCCTGCAGCAGCAGCTGGAGGCCCACAACCAAAGCCTGGCCGCGCAGCTGGCCGCCTACGACCAAGCACAGGCGGCGGTGCGCCAGGCGCAGGCCAGCTACTGGCCGGCACTCAACGCCAGCCTCGGCGACACCCGCGCGCGCACCGCCACCTCGGCGGGCGTCAACGAACAGGCCAGCGCCGAGGTCACCGCCAGCTGGGTACCCGACCTGTGGGGCAAGGTGCGCGAACAGGTGCGCGCACAGCGCGCCAACGCGCAGGCCAGCGCCGCCACCCTGCGCAACGTCCGCCTCAGCCTGCAGGCCACCCTCGCCCAGAGCTACCTGCAGCTGCGAGTGGTGGATGCCCAACAGCGGCTGGCGCAGCAGGCGATGGACGATACCGGCAAGGCGCTGGAGCTCACCCAGAACCGCTACCGCGCGGGCGTGGCCACCGCCGCCGACGTCGCCAGCGCGCGCACCGCGCACCTGCAGGCGCAGACCAGCCTGACCGACCTCGGCGTCACCCGCGCGCAGCTGCAGAACGCGATCGCGGTGCTGGTCGGGCAGCCGCCCTCGGGCTTCCAGCTGGCCGCGCGCGACGCGTTGCCGGCGATCCCGGTGATCCCGCCCGGCCTGCCCGCGGACCTGCTGCAGCGGCGGCCCGACATCGCCACCGCGCGCGCGCAGGTGGAGGCCGCCAACGCGCAGGTGGGCGTCGCCAAATCCGCCTGGTTCCCCACCCTCACCCTCGGCGGCAGCGCCGGCCACAGCGCCACGCGCCTGGCCGACGTGTTCTCTGCGCCGGTGCTGCTGTGGTCGCTGGGCCCGCAGCTGGCCGCCAACCTGTTCGACGGCGGCGCCCGCCGCGCGCAGGTGCGCAGCAGCGAGGCCGGCTACCGGCAGGCGGTGGCCAACTACCGGCAGGCGGTGCTGGCCGCGCTGCAGGGCGTGGAGAACCAGCTCGCCGCGCAGCGCATCCTCGCCACCGAGGCCGAGCAGCAGGCGCAGGTGGTGCAGGCCGCGGAGGACGCCCTGCGGCTGGCGCAAAACCAATACAAGGCGGGCCTTGCGCCCTACCTCAACGTGCTCACCGCGCAGTCCACCGCGATCAACGCGCGCAACGCCGAGCTCACCCTGCGCAACCGCCGCTACGCCGCCGCGGTCGCGCTGGTGCAGGCGCTGGGCGGCGAATGGCAGGCCCCGCCGGGCACGCCGGCCGCGCACTGAGGGCGATCCCCATCAGCGTGCCGCGGCGTCCTCCGTGGCCCGCTGCGTGGCCTCCTGCATCGCCTCCACTGCAAGATCGATGAAGGCACGCACCTTTGGCGTGAGGTAGCGCGCGCTGGCGAACACCGCGTTCACGGGAACCGGTGCTGGTGCCCAGTCCGGCAGCACCCGGCGCAGGCCGCCGCCGGCAAATGCCTCGGCAGCCACCACGACCGGCAACTGCGCGATCCCGAGCCCGGCGATCGCAGCATCGCGCACCGCAAACACGTTGTTCGCCTTCAGCCGCGGCTGCAGCGAAAGCCGCTCCTGCCGGCCGGCGGCGGACAGCGTCCACGCCGCCTGATGGCTGCCGCCGGCGAACGCCAGCGTGGCATGCCCCGCCAGCTCGGACGGCTGGGCGGGCACGCCGTTGCGCGCCAGGTATGCCGGGGATGCGTAGAGCCCGTATGCCAGCTCGCCCAGCCGGCGCGCCGCCAGTGTGGAATCGGCCAAGGGCCCGATCCGCACCGCCAGGTCGAAACCTTCATGCACCAGGTCGACCACGCGGCTGGTGAAATCGGCATCCACCCGCATCTGCGGATGGCGCGCGAGGTAGCGGCTGACCCAGCCACCCACCGCCATCATCCCGAACTCCACCCCGCAGGTCAGCCGCAGGGTGCCGCGCGGCTCGCCCTGCGCCCTCTGCACCGCGCGCTCGGCATCCTCGACCGAGGCCAGGATGCCGACGGCGCGTTCGAAGAATTCGCGCCCGATCTCGGTCAATGACAGCGACCGCGTTGTGCGCTCCAGCAGACGCGCGCCCAGTTCTTTTTCCAACTGGCTCACCACGCGCGAAAGGTACGCCTTCTGGGTATCCAGCGCCTCGGCCGCGCGGGTGAAGCTGCCGGTCTGCACGACCTTGACGAAGGCGCGGAGCGTTGCGAGTTCCATTGTTGTCCAAATTGGCGACAGATATTCATATTAAAGATTATTTTTCGATTTCAGAGCAAGTCTCACACTCCCATCCGTCGTCAACAAACTCCGGAGCCCGAGATGAGCCTGAAAGACCCCAACGTGTTGAACGCCACCGCCAGGAAGCGTGTGGCCATCGTGATCGCCAATCCCACCGTCTCCACCACCACCGGCTGGCCGGTGGGTTTCTGGTGGAGCGAGCTGACCCATCCCTGGCATGTGTTCACCGAGGTCGGCTACGAGGTCGAGGTGTTCAGCCCCCATGGCGGAAAGTGCGAGGCCGACGCGATGAGCGACCCGAACGACGCCAGCGGCTACAGCAAGACCGACCTGATCAGCCAGGGCTTCATCCACACGCCGGAACTCAAGGCGCTGGTGGACAACACGAAGAAAGTGGCTGACATCGACGTGGCCCGCTTCGACGCCATCCTCGTCGCGGGCGGCCAGGCGCCGATGTTCACCTTCGAGCAGGCCACTGACCTGCACGCCAAGTTCGCCGCGTTCCATGCCGCCGGCAAGGTGGCCGCCGCGCTGTGCCACGGCGTGGCCATCCTCGCCTATGTGAAGGATGCGCAAGGCGAGTATCTGGCCAAGGGCAAGACCGTTACCGGCTTTGCCAACTGCGAGGAAGACTTCGCCGACAACGCGGTGTGGAGCTATGGCCTGCTGCCGCGCGACAAGCACGTCATGCCCTGGCGCATCGAGGACCGCATGAAGGCCATCGGCGCGAACTACGTGCAGGCCGGTCTGTGGCGCAGCTTCGCGGTGCGCGACGGCAACCTCATCACCGGTCAGCAGAACTTCTCGGGTGAAGAGACCGCCCGGTTGGTGGTGGAAGCGCTGGGGCGTTGAAGGAGGCACGTATGGTGAAGGACGTCCCAACGATTCTCGTTACAGGCGCGACCGGCAACATCGGCCGCGCGTTGGTGGAGCGCTTGCAATCGACGCCGCCCACGCTATCGGTGATCGCCGCATCGCCATCGGGTCAGTCCGTGGCGGGCGCGTCTGGCCGTGCCTTGAACCTGCTCGACCCGGATTCCGCCCAGGCCGCCATGCAAGGCGTGGATCGCCTGTTCCTGCTCACCCCGGCGCATCCGGAAATGGAGGCCATGACCGCGAATGCGGTGCGGGCAGCACAAGCCGCAGGTGTGCAGCACATCGTGCGTATCTCGGGTGCGGGCGCCGACCCGGAATCGGAGATCGCCATCGCCCGGCTGCAAGGCCGCTGCGACCGGATCGTGATCGACTCCGGCATCGCCTACACGCTGCTGCGGCCGAAGAACTTCATGCAGAACTTCACCACCTTTTTGCGCGACATGATCCGCAGCGGCACGGTGTATTCCTCGCAGGGCGAGGGCCGCGTGCCGTTCATCGATGCGCGTGACATCGCCGCGGTGGCCGCCCGCATCCTGCGCGAGCCACAGGCGCATGCGGGCAAGGCCTACACCCTCACGGGTCCGCAGGCACTCACCAATGCCGAAGCGCTGGTAGTGATTGCCGAACACATCGGCCGACCGATTCAGCTGGTTCCAATCAGCGAAGAGCAGGCGGTGGAAGGCATGCGCCAGGCCGGAATGCCCGAGCCCCTGGTGCAGGCCATGTCCAGCCTCAACCGCATCATCGCGGCCGGCTGGGTGGCCGAGGTGACCGACGATGTGCCGCGCCTACTCGGTCGCCCTGCTACGGCGTGGGCCGACTTCGTGGCCGAGCATCGGCACGTCTGGCAATAACCGTCCACAGGAGAACATCATCATGAGCATTTCCATCATCGGTGCCGGCAACGTCGGCATGGCGCTGGGGCAAGCGTTGACCCAACGCGGTGAAACCGTCGTCTTTGGCGTTCCCGAGCCGGCCAGGTACGCAGACGCGGTCGCCGCGCTGGGCGACAACGCCCGCGTCACCACCACCGCGGAGGCCATCGCCGCCAGCGACACCGTCATCCTGGCGGTGCCCTATGCCGCCGTGGCGGCCATCGCGCAAAGCGTGCCCGACTGGCAGGGCAAGGTGTTGATCGACGCCACCAACCCGCTGACACCCGGGCTGTCGGGGCTGTCGGTGGGCACCACCACCTCGGGCGCGGAAGAACTGGCCAAGCTCGCCCGCGGGGCGCGCGTGGTCAAGGCCTTCAACACCACCGGTGCCGAGAACATGGCCGACAGCCGCTACCCGCAGGGCGCGCCCATGATGCCGGTCTGTGGCGACGATGAGGACGCGCGGCAGCGCGCCATGGCGCTGGCGACGCTGATCGGGTTCGAGGCGGTGGACATGGGCCCGCTGATGGCGGCGCGCTACCTGGAGCCGTTTGCGATGACGTGGATCCACCTGGCGATCAAGCAAGGCCACGGTCGTCGGTTCGCATTCGCCATGTTGCGGCGCTGAGCGACTCACGCCCCACCGCATCGGCACCGGCCCGCCACTTGCCCCCGCCATCCCGGCGGGGGTAAGGTCGTGGCGGGAGATGGCATACCTCCCCATGTCCAACCGCCGCAAGGCTGATGATGCCTACCGAACGCGCATGACCCGATGCGGTTTTGAGGCCTGAGCCATCCGCCCGCCAGCGGGCAACCGACATCCCGCGCATGCGCAAGACAGCCACCTCACTCGAGGCCTTGCCATGTCCGGTTTGCTGCATTCCCGCAATTCCCATCCCTCCTCCCGGGCGCCCGGGGGCGCCCCCGCGGGGGGCCCCGCCCCCGGGCCCCCCACCCCCCCCCCGGCCCCGCCCGCCCCCCCGGCGCCCCCCCCCCCTCGCCGGCCCTCCCCCACCGCGCCCCCGCGTTCGCCGCAGGCTTACGGCAACAAGGCGCGCCGGCTGCGCGTCGCCGCCGAGCGCCTGCTGGCCGATGCCGACGTGCGCATTGACGGCCCCCGCGACAGCGACCTGCAGGTGCACCACGAGCGCGTGTTCGAACGCGTGTTCGCGCACGGCTCGCTGGGCTTCGGCGAGTCCTACATGGACGGCGACTGGAGCGCACGCGATCTGCCCGGGCTGCTGGCGAAACTGCTGGACGCACGCCTGGACGAGCGCGTGCGCACCATCGGCACGCTGCTGCTGTGGGCGCAGGCGCGATTCGTGAACATGCAGCGCGGCAAACGCGCCTACGTGGTCGGCCAGCGCCACTACGATCTCGGCAATGACCTGTTCGCGGCCATGCTCGGCAGACGCCTGGTGTACAGCTGCGGCTACTGGGCCGAGGCCGGCGACCTCGACGCCGCGCAGGAGGCCAAGCTGGATCTGGTCTGCCGCAAACTGCGCCTGCGCCCGGGCATGCGCGTGCTGGACATCGGCTGCGGCTGGGGCGAAGCGCTGAAGTTCGCAGCCGAGCGCTACGGCGTGCGCGGGGTGGGCGTCACCATCTCCCGTGAGCAGGCCGCGCATGCAAGCGCGCTGTGTGCCGGGCTGCCGGTGGAGATCCGCCTGCAGGACTACCGCGACCTGCACGAACCGTTCGATGCGGTGTTCTCGATCGGCATGTTCGAACACGTCGGCGCGCGCAACTACCGCACCTACTTCGACGTGGTGCGGCGCTGCCTCGCCCCGGGCGGGCTGTCGCTGCTGCACACCATCGGCAGCAACCAGCCGCCGAACCGGCCCGACCCGTGGATCGAGCGCTACATCTTCCCGAACTCGCAGGTGCCCTCGATGAGCCAGGTCGCTGCCGCGCTGGAAGGCCGCTTCGTGGTCGAGGACTGGCACAACTTCGGCCCCGACTATGACCGCACCCTGCAGGCGTGGATGGCCAATTTCGACGCGGCCTGGCCGCGGCTGTCGCAGCACTACGACGAGCGCTTCCGGCGCATGTGGTGGTTCTACCTCTCGGCCTCCGCCGCCACCTTCCGCACCCGCCGCGACCAGCTGTGGCAGCTGACGCTTTCAGCCAAAGGCGTGCCGGGCGGCTACCGGGTGCCGCGCTGACGCCGGCGGCGGCGATCCGGATAATCGCGGTCGCGGCAGCCGCCGCGACCTCCGGCCAGAGCCGCCCATGAGCCACCCTCCCCACCTCGCGCACGGCTGGAACGAGGCGCCGATGGCGCCCGACTGGCCGCCGCTGCGGATCGACGAAGCGGCGGCGGTGTTGGCGCGCTTCCCGCCGCTGTCGCCGCCGCTTGCGCTGCGCTGGCACAGCCCGCGGCCGTTCTCGGCCGCGGCGCGGGTGGCCTGCGCGCAAGGCGAGGTCTTCCTAAAGCGCCACCACGTCCGCATGCGCAGCGCCGCGCAGCTGCAGGAGGAGCACGCCTTCATCGCGCACCTGCGCGCGCGCGGCCTGCCGGTGCCGCAGGTGCTCACCGATGCTGGTGGCCACAGCGTGATCATGCTGGGCGAATGGACCTACGAGGTGCACGCGCTGGCCGCAGGCGTGGACCTGTACCGCGACGCGCCATCGTGGACGCCGCCGCTGTCGGCCGCGCATGCGCGCAGCGCGGGTCGCATGCTGGCGCGGCTGCACCTCGCCGCACGCGATTACGCCGCGCCGGCGCGCAGCACCGCGCTGCTGGTGACCGGAGATACCCTGCTGCGCGCCGGCGACCCGCTGGCCGCCGTCTCCCAGGCCTGCGCACGGCGCCCGGGGTTGGCCGCCGCGCTGGCCACGCGCGACTGGCCGCGCGAACTCGCGCCGCTGCTGCCCGCGCTGGGCGCGCTACGGCCGCGCCTCTCGGCACTGCCGACGTGCTGGACGCACGGCGACTGGCATGTCTCCAACCTGCTCTGGGAGGGTGCCGGCGCGCAGGCCGAGGTCGCGGCGATCCTCGATTTCGGCCTGTGCGCCCCCACCTTCGCCCTGCTCGACCTGGCCACCGCGATCGAGCGCAATGCGATCGCCTGGCTGCATCCCGATCCGGCCAGCCGTCCGGCGTTCGCGGACATCGCCTGCGCCCTGCTGGCCGGCTATGCCGAGCTGCTGCCCCTGAGCAGGGCCGATACCGACCTGCTGGCCGATCTGCTGCCACTGGCGCACCTGGATTTCGCGCTGTCGGAACTGGAGTATTTCCACGCCGTGCTGGACCAGCCGGCGATGGCCGAGGTGGCCTGGCGCGATTTCCTGCTGGACCATTTCGCCTGGTTCGCGCAGCCGCAGGCGCGCGCCCTGCTGCGGGCAATCCGCGCCGCGGGATAGCGCGCTGGCCGACGCAGGCCCGGCTGTGCTTCAATACCGGCCAGAAGCGGGGGTGCCCGGCGCAGGCCGGGCTGAGAGAGTCCCTTGGAACCTGATCCGGTTCGCACCGGCGTAGGGAGCTTGATTCAGGCGGCGTGCCCCTGTGGGTGCCCGCCTGCCGTCGCTTCGTCCCTCCAACCGACGACGACGACGATGAAGCCTTCCCTCTCTCCCCTGCTGCTCGCCCTCCTGCCGCTGCTCGCACATGCCGCCGAGGATGGCGGCGACGCCAAGCACGACCGCCGCATCACCCCGCTGGCCGCGGTGCAGGTGGTGGGCGAGCGCAGCAGCGGCGACGCCGGCCTGCAAGGCTGGGGCGCGGCCCGCGCGCAGGACATCCCGGCCAGCCTGGAGGTGATCGGCCGCGACCGCCTCGACGCCCGCCAGATCCGTAGCCTGAGCGAACTGGCGCGCGAGGATGCCGCGCTGGGCGACAACTACGCGCCGGTCGGCTATTACCAGAACATCGCGATCCGCGGCTATCCGCTGGACCTGGGCAGCGGCTACCGCTTCAACGGCCTGGCGATGACCGGCGAGCAGGCCATCGCGCTGGAGGACAAGCAGCAGGTGGAGGTGCTCAAGGGCCTGGCCGGGATCGACGCCGGGGTGCTCGAACCAGGCGGACTGATCAACTTCGTCAGCAAGCGCCCGGCCGACGTGCGCACGCTCACGCTCGGCACCGATTCGCACGGTTCGCGCTATGTCGCGCTGGACGCGGGCCAATGGCTGACGCCGAACTTCGGAGTACGCGCCAACCTGGCCTGGGACGACATGCACGCCTACGTGCGCCACGCCGACGGCCATCGCGCACTGGCCGCGCTCGCCGCCGACTGGGTACCGACCGAAGCGACCCGGCTGGAGCTGGACGTGAGCGACCAGCACAGCGCGCAGCGCTCGGCTTCGGGCTACCAGCTGCTGGGCGGCACGCGCCTGCCGCCGCACCCGGACCCGACCCGGATGCTGGGCTATCAACCCTGGCAGCAGCCCGTGCGCATCCATTCGACCAACGCCGCCGCACGCCTGCGCCATGAGCTGGGCGATGCCTGGACGCTACGCCTGGCCGCCGGCCGCAGCCGCAGCGCCATCGACGACAACGTCGCCTTCGCCTACGGCTGCTACTACGTGGCCGCCTGCGCCAGCCTGCCCGGCAATCATTTCGGGCCGAACGGCGAATACGACATCTACGACTACCGCAGCCCCGACGACACCCGCATCAGCGACAGCGCACGCGTCAGCCTGGAAGGCCGCTTCGCCACCGGCGCGCTGCAGCACGTGCTGACCCTGGGTGCGGACTGGCGCCACCGCAGCATCACCCGCCGCGCCAGCGTCAACGAGTACGTCGGCAGCGCCAATATCGACGACCTCGACCCGCCGGTGTATGCGCCTTCACCCAAACAGCCCGGCCCGCGCGTGCGGCGGCTGGACAGCCGCCAACGGGCGGTCTTCGCGCTGGACCGGATCGCGCTGGGCACACACTGGCAGCTGCTGGCCGGGGTGCAGGCCGCGCATCTGGACGAAACCGCGCGCGACAAGCATGCCGTCGTCACCCGCACCACCCGCCTGCAGCGCACCCTGCCGCAGGCGGCGCTGATCTTCCAGCCGCAGGCGGCGTTCAGCCTGTATGCCAGCTACAGCGAAGGGCTGGCGCTGGGCAAGGAAGCGCCGTTCTGGACCAGCAATGACGGCGAAGTGCTGGGCCCGCGCCTGTCGCGGCAGCTCGAAACCGGCGTGAAGTACCGCTGGCAGGATCGCGTGGACCTGCAGGCCGCCCTGTTCCGCATGCGCCAGCCCTACCAGTTCGCCCAGCCGGATGCCAGCAGCGCCGGCTACAGCTTCGTCGAGCGCGGCCAGGAAACCCGCACCGGGATCGAGCTGTCGGCCCACGGCGCGCTGACCGAGGCGCTGCGGCTGGATGCCAGCGTGGCGCTGCTGCGCGCACGTGCGAGCGGCACCGGGACCCCGGCTTACGAAGGCCATCAGCTGGCCAACGTGCCGGCCTGGCGCAGCAGCGTGCAACTGGACTATCGGCTGCCGTGGTGGCCGCAGGTCGGCGTGCAGGGCGGCTGGCGGCACGCCGCCAGCAATCCCGCCACCGCCGACGGCAGCGTGCGCGCACCGGCCTATGACGTGTTCGACGCCGGCCTGCGCTGGCAGGGCCAATGGGGCGCGCATCCGCTCAGCGTGCAGCTGGGCATCGACAACCTGTTCGACCG
>CAYYAT010000019.1:6434-12903 GCA_964469595.1 uncultured Thermomonas sp. | reverse complement strand
GCCAGGATCTCGCCGACCAGCGCGCCGAGGGTGCGCACGTCCTCGCGCAGCAGGTGGTCGGTAGGCGCGAAGTCCAGCTCCTCGCGCAGCGGCTCGTTCCCGGATTCGTCGTGCATGGAGGCAAGCCTACCCGCCCACGCGTGGCGACGGCGCGAAGGGCTGGCCGGCATCCGCCGGCGGGCGCGTTGGCCCCGATACCGCCTTCGATCCGCCACGGAGCCCGCCATGTCCGGCACGCCACTGCCTTCCGTCCTGCTCGCCACCGCGCTCGCCGCCGTGCTCGCCGCCTGCGGATCGTCGCGCCCACCGGCGGAAGAAACCGCTCGGAGCTCCATGGACGTCCCGCTGCTGCAAGGCCTGGGCGAGACCCACCGCGACATCGGCACCCGGGTTCCGGCGGCGCAGCAGTATTTCGACCAGGGCCTGCGGCTGGCCTACGGCTTCAACCACGAGGCCGCCGGGCGCGCGTTCGCGGAAGCGGCGCGGCGCGATCCGGACTGCGCGATCTGCGTCTGGGGCCAGGCCCTGGTGCTGGGCCCCAACATCAACCTGCCGATGGACCCGGCCAGCGCCGCCGAGGCGACGGCGCTGGCGGCGCGCGCAGCCCGCCTGTCCGCGCGCGCAACCCCCGCCGACCGCGCCCTGATCGATGCGCTGGCGCTGCGCTATGCCGACCCCGCGCCGGCCGACCGCGGCGCGCTGGACCAGGCCTATGCCGATGCAATGGGCCAGGCCGCCGCGCGTTTCCCGGACGACGACGACGTCGCCACGCTGCATGCCGAGGCGCTGATGGACCTGACCCCGTGGGCGTACTGGACCGCGGAAGGCCAGCAGACCGCGCACACGCCGCGCATCCTGGCCGAGCTGGAACGCGTGCTCGCGCGCAACCCCCGCCACATCGGCGCGATGCATTACTACATCCACGCCACCGAAGCCTCCCCGGACCCCGGCCGTGCCGAGCCGTACGCGGATGCGCTGGCCGCGCTCGCCCCCGGTTCCGGCCACCTGGTGCACATGCCGGCGCATGCCTACATCCGGCTCGGGCGCTACCACGACGCCACCCTCGCCAACTTCGCCGCCGCCGATGCCGACCGCGCCTTCCTGGCCGTCTGCCGCGGCAGCAATGGCGTGTATCCGCTGGGCTACGTGCCCCACAACTGGCATTTCGCGACGATGACCGCCGGCCTCACCGGCTCGCGCACGCTGGCGCTGCAGGCCGCGCAGCAGACCGCCAGGCGCGCGGACCATGCGGCGATGGGTGCGCCGCCGATGGAGTTCATGCAGCTGTTCGTGGTCACCCCGCTGCTGACCCAGGTCCGCTTCGGCGACTGGAGCGGCATCCTGGCCACGCCCGCGGCCACGCCCGACCTGCCCTTCCCGCGCGCGATCCGCCACTTCGCCCGCGGCATGGCCTACGTCCGCGGCGGCCAGCTGGCGGAGGCCGGGCGCGAGGCCGATGCCCTGCACGCGCTGGCGCAGGATCCGGCGCTGGAGAACGTCGCGTTCTTCGACATCAACACCGCCGCCGCCATCCTCAGGGTGGCCGATCCACTGCTGCGCGGCGAGTGGCTGCGCGCGCAGGGCCGACGGGCCGAGGCGCTGGCGTCGCTACGCGCGGCGGCCAAGGCGGAGGCGGCGCTCAACTACAACGAACCCGCGGACTGGCCGCTGCCGGTGCGCTGGTACCTCGGTGCCGCCCTGCTGGAAGCAGGGGATGCCGCGGCGGCGGCGCAGGCGTATCGCGAGGATCTGCAGGCCTATCCCGAAAACGGCTGGTCGCTGTTCGGGCTGGCGCAGGCCCAGCGCGCGCTGGGCGACAGCACCGGTGCGGCCGACAGCCAGCGCCGGCAGGCCATCGCCTGGCAATGGGCGGATGCGCCGCTCACGGCCTCGCGCTACTGAGAACGCCACCGGCGGGCGGCGGGCACGACGCGCCCGTCAGTACGCGAACTCGCGGAACACCGGGTCCACACTGCCCTGCCAGGGGCCGTGGAACAGCTCCAGCTTGCGCTGCGCCGGGGTCTGGCCGGATTCGGCGATCTCCAGCAGCGGCGTGAGGAAGCCGGTTTCGTCGGCACCGCAGGCATCCGCGCGGGCGCGCCGGCGCAGGCCGTCCAGCGCGATCTTCAGCGCTTCGCGCGCCAGCTCGCGCACGCGGCCGTGGCGGAACGGCAAATCCAGCGCGTGCCGCGGCACGCCGTCGCGCAGGGCGTGGCGCTCTTGCATCGTGAAATCGCGGACCAGGTCCCAGGCCGCGTCCAGTGCCGCGTCGTCGTACAGCAGCCCCACCCAGAACGCCGGCAGCGCGCAGATGCGGCTCCACGGGCCGCTGTCAGCCCCGCGCATCTCCAGATATTTCTTCAGCCGCACCTCGGGGAAGGCGGTGGTCATGTGGTCGTTCCAGTCGCGCAGGGTCGGCAGCGCGCCCGGCAGCACGTCCAACCGGCCCTGCAGGAAATCGCGGAACGACTTGCCGCTGGCGTCGTGGTAGATGCCGTCGCGATGGCTGAAGTACATCGGCACGTCGAGCAGGTAGTCCACGTAGCGCTCGTAGCCGAAGCCATCCTCGAACACGAAGTCCAGCATGCCGGTGCGGTCGGGATCGGTGTCGGTCCAGATGTGCGAGCGGTAGCTCTGGTAGCCGTTGGGCTGGCCTTCGGTGAACGGCGAATCGGCGAACAGCGCGGTGGCGATGGGCTGCAGCGCCAGCGACACCCGGAACTTCTTCACCATGTCCGCCTCGGAGGCGTAATCCAGGTTCACCTGCACCGTGCAGGTGCGGGTCATCATGTCCAGGCCGAGGTGGCCGACCTTGGGCATGTAGGCCTTCATGATCTGGTAGCGCCCTTTCGGCATCCACGGCATGTCCTCGCGCCGCCACTTGGGCTGGAAGCCCATGCCAAGGAAGCCAAGCTGCAGCTCGTCCGCGACTTCGCGCACCTCGCGCAGGTGGGTGCCGACCTCCTTGCAGGTCTCGTGCAGGGTCTGCAGCGGAGCGCCGGACAGTTCCAGCTGTCCGGCCGGCTCCAGCGTCACCGAGGCGCCGTCGCGCGCGAGCGCGATCACCCGGCCGCTCTCCTCGTAGGGCGCCCAGCCGAAGCGGGTGAGCCCCTTGAGCAGCGCCTCGATCCCGCGCTCGCCGTCGAACGCGGGCGGGCGCAGGTCGTCGAGGCGGAAGCCGAACTTCTCGTGCTCGGTCCCGATGCGCCAAGCCTCGCGCGGCTTCTCGCCGGACGCCAGCACCTCCACCAGCTGGCGGCGGTCGGTGATCGGGGCGTCGCTGGCGGTGCTGGGTCCGGACATCGGCGTGGCCTGTCGAAACGGTGGGGCAGGATAGCCGGCGGCGCGCGTCCGGTGCAGCCGCGCAACGGCGGCATCTGTGTTCCGCGGGCGTACGCAATCGCCGCGCGGCGGGCGGGCGATGCCGGGCTTACAGCTCCAGCCAGCCGGCGACGGTGGCGCGCAGCTCGTCCACGCCCTGCCGGGATTCGGCCGAGAACAGCTGCACGCTGACGCTGTCGGCGAACGCCCGCGCCAGTTCCGCGCGCACCGCCTGCAGGGTGTTGCCGGCAGCGCCGCGGCCGAGCTTGTCGGCCTTGGTCAGCAGCGCGTGCGCCGGCAGCCCGCGGCGCATGGCATAGCCCAGCATCTGGCGGTCGTAATCCTTCAGCGGATGGCGCACGTCCATCACCACCACCAGCCCGCGCAGCGCGAACCGGCTGGCGAAATAGGCATCGATGAACGCCTGCCAGTGCGCCTGCAGGTCCTGCGGCACCTTGGCGTAGCCGTAGCCGGGCAGGTCCACGAGGTATTTGTCCGCATGCGGCGGGATCCCGAAGAACACCAGCTGCTGGGTGCGGCCCGGGGTCTTGGACACCCGCGCCAGCGCGTTCTGCTGGCACAGGGCGTTCAGCGCGGAGGACTTGCCGGCGTTCGAGCGGCCGGCGAAGGCGACTTCGAACCCGCCGTCGGCGGGCAGCTGGCGCAGGGTATGCGCGGCCAGCGAGTACTGGGCGCGGGCGAACGGATTGGGGACGGCCATCAGCATAGGATCGCACGCCCGGGCCGCCCCCGCCCGTCGCCTGGCCACGGCCCGCCCGCGCCGCGGGCGGGCCGTGGGCGCGGTTTGACCGCCCCCGTCGGCCCCACCATAATCGGGCGGATAAGGCGATTCACGCCCGCATCCAACTGTCCAGTGGAGTTCCGCATGCGTCCTGCCCACGCCCTTGCCGGCATTGCCTGCCTTGCCATTGCCGCGATCGCCTATGCGCAAAGCACGCCGGTGGCCGCGCCCGACAATGCCCCGGTGCAGGCCGCCCCGCTGGACGAGAAGCCGGCCACCTGGGGCGATGCCAAGGCCGGGCAGGCCAAAGCCGGGGTGTGCGCCGCCTGCCACGGGATGGACGGCAACGCCATGCAGCAGAACGCCCCGCGTATCGCCGGCATGCCCGAGCGCTACATCGCCGAGCAGCTGCAGCTGTTCAAGACCGGCCAGCGCACCAGCGGCCTGGCCGGGGTGATGATGCCGTTCGCCAGCCTACTCAGCGCGCAGGACATGCGCGATGTCGGCGCCTGGTTCGCCGAGCAGAAGGCCGGCGCCGGCGTGGCCGACGATACCGTGATCGCCGAGGGCCCGAACAAGGGCATGAAGTTCTACCAGGTCGGCCAGCGCCTGTTCCGCGACGGCGACGCCAGCCGCGGCATCCCGGCCTGCATGGCCTGCCACGGCCCGGCCGGTTCCGGCAATCCGGGCCCGGCCTACCCGGCCCTGCACGGACAGGATGCCACCTACGTGTCGCGCCGGCGGGAAGATTACCGCGCCCGGGACACCACCTACAAGAACCCGGCCCATTTCCAGCTGATGGCCATGGTCAGCAAGCCGCTGACCGACGAGGAGATCAAGTCGCTGGCCAGCTACGTGCAAGGCCTGCACGCCCGCTGAGCGGACCGCTTCACCCTGGGTTGGCCCCGGCCGCGGCATCCTCGTGCGGCCGCTCCCACCGCCGGAACCTTCTGACCATGCGCACCCTGCTGCTGTCGCTTGCCCTGCTGTTGCCACTGCTGGCCGCGCCCGCGCACGCGCAGGCGCCCCTGCCGGGGCTGACCGAAGGCGTGCAGTACCGCACCCTGGACAACGGCCAGCCGTACCAGCCGCTGCCGCCGGGGATGGTCGAAGTGGCCGAGGTCTTCGCCTACACCTGCCCGCACTGCGCGCACTTCGCGCCGATGCTGGAGGCCTGGGAGAAGCAGCTGCCGGCGCATGCGCGGGTGGTGCTGGTGCCGTGGGTGTCCGACCGCAACGATCCTTGGGCACGCATCTACTTCGCCGCACGCAAGGCGCGTGCGCTGGGCGTGCTGCATCCGCGCCTGTTCGCGGCGATCCACGAAACCGGCGAGTTGCCGCGCAATGCCGACGGCGCGCAGATCCTTGCCTTCGCCAGCCAAGTAAAAGGCGTGAACGCGCCTGCGCTGAAAGCGGCGCTGGAAGACGAGTCCGCTCAGCTGGACGCACTGCGCACCGCGTTCGAGTTCGAGCGCCGCACCGAGGTGGAAGGCACGCCCACCCTGATCGTGGCCGGCCGCTACCAGATCCTTGGCAACAGCTACCAGAACCTGCTCGACAACGCCCGCCGGGTGGTCGATGCCCTGGCCCCGGCGCGCCCCGCGCCGGCCAAACCCGCCGCCCCCGCCGGCACGCCTTCCTCCCCCCGTCACTGACCGACACCGCCATGACCGCCCTGCGCCACGCCCTGCTCCTGATCGCCCTGCTGCCGCTGGCCGCCTGCAAGAACGACGCGCCGGCCCCCGCCGCCGATGCCACCGCCGCCGGCGCGAGCAGCGCGCCCGCCGCCGCCAGGGCCGTCAGCGCCGAGGACCCACAGCGCAAGGCGCAGGCCGAGGCCGCATGGAAGGCCGCCGAGGAGGCCGCCGCCAAGGCGCCGCCGCCGGTGGAGGGCGTGGACTACGTGACCATTCCGAACGGCCAGCCGTTCGACACCCCGCCCGGCAAGGTCGAGGTGGTGGAGTTCTTCGGCTACGTCTGTCCGTTCTGCGCGATGGTGCAGCCCACCGTCAGCGCGATGAAGGCCAAGCTGCCGCCCGACGTCCACTTCGTGTACGTGCCGGCCGCGTTCGGCGCGATGTGGGACAACTACGCCAAGGCGTTCTACGCCGCGCAGGCGATGGGCGTGGAGGACAAGACCCACGACGCCCTGTTCCGCGCCATCCACGTCGACCAGACCCTGAAGGGTGAGCGCGGCATGGACAGCCCGGAGGACATCGCCGCGTTCTACGGCAACTACGGCGTCGATCCGCGCCAGTTCCTCAGCAGCATGCAGAGCTTCGCGGTGGCCACCAAGGTCAACCGCGCGCGCGCCTACATGCAGGCCGCGTTCGCCAACGGCGACCAGATGGGCACGCCCACCTTCCTGGTGAATGGTAAGTACCGGGTCAAGGGCAAGTCGGTGGA